>VXTZ01000025.1:569-46237 GCA_009837205.1 Candidatus Dadabacteria bacterium
TGCTTTGATCAATAGATAATTGAGGGTTTAGAAAACCATTCTTTGTAGTTTCTTCCCTTCCCCTTTTCTCCATTGTTCCCGCGGGATTTAGTAAGTTTTGTAGTATAAGTGCCTTGGATTCTTTAAAGATCATCTTAGTCCTGTTCCATCTTCCCTATGGTATTTCTCTTTCCATCTTTGTCTGAAGGGTTTTTTCGAGAAGGCAGGAAAGTTTTTTTCTCTAGTCCACTTTGAAAAAGCATATGGAAGTCCCTCTAATTCATTGCCTTTTTGGTAGAAATACTGAAGAAAAACCATCACTCTTCCTGTAAGATTATAGTAAAATGGCTTACTGAAAACGAAACTCCAGACCCGAAAAGCAATTTTCTCCATGAATCCTGCCGGATCCGGCTTTTTCCTGCCCTGCTCCACTACTTTCTGCCTCAGAGAGAGAAGAACATGGGGAAAATCGATTTTTACCGGGCACACGTCCCTGCAGGCTCCGCAAAGGGATGACGCAAACGGGAGGTCTGCCGTTTTTTCCAAGTCGTTTAACTGGGGAGTTATTACCGCGCCTATCGGCCCCGAGTAAACCCATCCGTAACTGTGCCCTCCTACCTGCCTGTAAACCGGACATATGTTGATGCAGGCTCCGCATCTTATGCAGTAGAGCGATTCCTTTGTCTCCTCTGATCTTGCTATGTCGCTTCTTCCGTTATCAAGAAAAACAAGGTGAAACTGCCGGGGGCCATCACTCTCCCCTTCCCTTCTGGGGCCCGTTATAAGAGAAACATAAGTGGAGGATTTCTGCCCCGTTGCGCTCCTTGCCAGGAGGCTCAAAAAGATGGAGAGCTGCTCGAACTTGGGAACGATTTTTTCTATTCCCATGATAGCCACGTGTATGTCTGGAAACGTGGTTGCAAGCCTGGCATTGCCCTCGTTCTCCACTATTGCTATGGTTCCACTCTCCGCCACGGCGAAGTTCACCCCGGAAACGCCCATATCTGCCGAGAGAAACTTTTCTCTCAGTTTTTTTCTCGCTATTTCCGTAAGCTTTTCCGGCTCTTCATACTCGGGCACTCCGAATTTCTCGGAGAAAAGCTTCGATATGTCTTCTTTGGTTTTGTGGATTGCGGGGGCGATTATGTGGAAGGGATGATCATCGCAAAGCTGAACTATGTATTCCCCGAGGTCTGTTTCCACGGTGTTTATCCCGTTTGATATGAGGTGCCTGTTAAGTTCTATCTCCTCTGTGGCCATCGATTTGCTTTTCACGACGTTTCTGACGTTGTTTTCTCTGGCTATATTGACCACTATTGAGGAAGCTTCTTCGGCATCTTTTGCCCAGTGTACGTTGCCACCCATCCTGATAACGCTTCTTTCAAGTTCCAGGAGATAGCTGTCCAGATTGTTGATCACATCTTCTTTTATCCTTCTGGCTTCGGACCTGAGTTCTTCCCACTCAGAGACTTCGTTTACCGCTTTCCGTCTGAAGACTCTTGACCTGTCGGTGAAATTCACAAGAGCTTTTTTCAGCTTTGGGCTTTTTAGAGCCTCTACGGAATTTTTCTTGAAATCTATGCGTTCGGTAATCATTTAGTGTCCTCAAAAGCAATGAGCTCGGCCAGATGAAGCACTTTTACAGGCATTTTTTTTCTGGATACAAGTCCTTTTATGTTCATGAGGCATCCCATGTCGGTTGAAACGACAGCATCTGCCCCTGAATCCAGGATCGAGTCTGTTTTTTCCTGAAGCATGGATTTTGATACTTCCGGATACTTAATTGAAAAAGTTCCTCCAAAGCCACAACAGGCATCGGCCATCTCCATTTCAACGAGTTCGACTCCGTTAAGGGACCTGATAAGTTCGCGAGGTTGAGAACTTATCCCTAGTTCTCTGAGCGCGTGGCAGGAATCATGAAACGTAACCCTGCCCTTGTATGCCGAGTTAAGATTGAGAGCTTCTTTATGCTGGAAAACAAATTCTGAGAACTCATAAATGTTGGATGAAATCTTCTCTACTTGGGGCAGTTTTTCTGGGTCATTACGGAAAAGTTCCGCGTAATAGTGTTTTACCATGGATACGCATGAACCCGAGGGACACACGATTGCCTCGTCCCCATCGCCAAAAACATCAAGAAAGTGACAGGCGACCTTCTCGGCTTCTTTTGCGTGACCGGAGTTAAACGCGGGCTGCCCACAACATGTCTGCTCTTGCGGAAATTCGATTTCCAGTCCCATGCCGGAGAGAACCCTCAGCATTGCTTCTCCTACTTGGGGAAAAAAATTGTCTACAAGGCAGCTTATGAAAAGACGGATTCTCTGTTTTCTCTCAGGAGGGGTCATACTTCATATAAGATAACTTTAACCCACGGGATTTCTACAAACTGTTCCCAGTCTTCCAGCAAATAAGCTTTTGTTCCGTATAGTCTCAATTCAAATTCTCCATTCTTTATAGATCCATCCGTTAATGAACCGGAAGAGTTAACAAGGGTTTTTGACATCAAAACCAAGTTGGTGGACAATCACAGGCATGAGCACGATTTTCACACAAATAATAAATCGAGAAATTCCGGCCGATATAGTATATGAAGATGAGTTCTGTCTGGCTTTCAGGGATATAAATCCCCAGGCTCCTGTTCATGTCCTCCTCATCCCGAAAAAGGAAATAATTTCGATGGCGACTGTTAAGACTGAAGATCAGACCGTTCTGGGACACCTTATGGTTAAGGCTTCGGAAATAGCCTCAATGCTCGGCCTTAGTGAGAGCGGGTACAGGCTTGTCGTAAACACGAACGAGGATGCAGGACAAAGCGTTTTTCACCTGCACATGCATATTCTCGGTGGAAGGACCCTTACCTGGCCCCCGGGGTAATTTCATATACTCTGAGGTGTTAGCGGACTAAAGCCCAAGCGCTGATGCATCCCTCTCGCTGAGGAATCTTCCATTTGACCTTTTCTTTACGGTCCTACCCCTTTTCCAGGACCGCTCGCATCTAGGTTCCTGGGAAAGATCCGTGAGTTCCACATGGATTTCTTCTCCCGCAAAGACCTCAAATCTGCTTACCCCGCAGAGATCTTCAAGCTCCGGTTCGAACTTCTTTACATTGTCAAAAAGATCTTTGTTAACCGTCACTGAAAGAGCAACGTCAAGGGGGTTGTTTATGCCGTCCTCCCCCCGCGCATCCTCGAGGGCTTTTAGGCATAGTTTCCTTATATCCATAACATCGTTCCAGATTTTATCGGCCTCAACTTTCTTAATGCGTTGGAATGTTTCAAGGTGCACGTTGGCATCGTCCTCTCTTTTCAGGGATTTATAGGCTTCAAAGGAAGTATGGACTAGGACAGGGGCGAGAAACTTTATGATTCCATCGGCTACCTTGTACATGACCGTCTGGGCGCGTCTTCTTTTCCTGCTGTCCTTTTTTTCGCAGTAAAGCCTGTCTTTTATGCACTCGAGGTAAACGGCGCTCATCTCATCGCAGCAAAAAGAGAAAATAAGGTCGCTTGCCTGCTTGTAACTAAAGCCCGAGTAGGCATCCAAGGTTTCGTTTGCGAACTTGGTGAACTCGCAGTATGCCCAGTGGTCAATCGAGTTCCTGTCATCCTCTTCGAATTCAATGCTGTCCTGCGCCGGGTCGAAGTCATTTAAGTTCCCCAGCAGAAACCGTAAGGTATTCCTTATTTTTCTGTACTCGTCCGCGGCGATGTCGAAAAACTCCCAGTCGACTTTTATATCGTTTGAGTAGCTAAGCGAGCTTACCCACCATCTGCATATGTCCGCCCCGTATTTACGCAGGATATCTTCGACCTCGATCGCATTGCCGCCGGATTTGCTCATTTTCCTGCCCCGGGCGTCCACCATGAATCCATGGGTGAAAAGCGCACGGAAGGGAGGTTCTCCGGTTGCTCCCAGGGCCACAAGAAGGGAGGACTGGAACCACCCCCTGTGCTGATCCGAACCCTCAAGGTACATATCCGCCGGGTACCCGAGATCTCTTGCGTTGAGGACCGAGTTCCAGGAAGAGCCCGACTCAAGCCACACGTCAAATACGTCACCGCCTTTTAAAAGGTCTTTCAAATCCTCTTTTGACTTAAGCCAGTCCGGGGCTTCGGGGTCGTCCTGCGGATCATAGTTATCAAGAAGCTGGTGCGGCTCAGAGAAAAACCAGACGTCAGAACCCTTCTCTCTTATTTTTTCGGCAACGGCCACAACGATTTTCGCCGTCATAACCGCCCTTCCCTCTCCGTCCGTAAAGTATGGAAGCGGAAGTCCCCATGATCTCTGTCTCGATATGCACCAGTCAGGCCTTGACTCAAGCATGCCGCCGAGGCGGCTTCTTCCCCAATCCGGATAGAAATCGATTTTTTTCCCGACCGCGTCAATTGCTATTTCTCTCAGGGTTTTTCCGGTCTCGCCAAACGGTTTGTCCATATGTATGAACCACTGATCTGTCGCTCTGAATATGGTAGGCGTCTTGCTTCGCCAGTCATGCGGATAACTGTGTGTATAGGGTTCTGAGTGAAAAAGGTTTCCAGCATCCGCAAGTCTATGCGTTATCAATTCATTGCTTTCCCAGACCCCCTTCCCTCTCAGCCATTCCGGCGCCGTATCGTCAAAAGTGCCGTCCTCTTTAACCGGACAGTAGATATCAAGCCCCTCCTGAAGACCGGTTCTGTAGTCTTCATCGCCGTGACCGGGGGCCGTATGGACACATCCTGTGCCGGTTGAAAAAGTCACGTAATCGGCCGTTACTACGACTGATTTTCTTTCAATAAACGGGTGGTTGCACGATACGCCCCGTTCCGACAATTCCTCTCCCAGGCAGGAACCGGCTTTTTCGTAATCTTTTCTTCCAGATTTTTCGAAAACTTCTTCGCAAAGTGCCTCGCCGATAATCAGATTCTCACCTTCAGGGGACCTGTAAAGACCGTATTTCCCCTTCGGGGCTACGGCGACGGCGAGGTTTGCCGGAAGGGTCCATGGCGTTGTGGTCCATATCATAAGGCATACCCTTTCGGCTTGTTCCGCGTTAAGGGACGGGGGCAGCGCCGCCGGGTCGTCAACTTCAAAGAGCACGTAGACGCTCCTGTCCTCTCTTTCGTGGTATTCGAGTTCCGCCTCGGCGAGGGCAGTGCGGTTATCGATTGACCAGTGGACAGGTTTTAAGTCCCTGTAAACAAGCCCTTTTTCAAGCAGTTTCGAGAAGGCCCTTAACACTCCGGCTTCATAATCGGGGGTCATTGTCAGATAGGGTTTTTTGTAGTTGGCCAGAGTCCCGAGGCGGATCATCTGCTTTGACTGCATTTTTACGTATTTTGACGCGTATTTGCTGCAGTTGCGTCTGATTGAGAGCGCCGGCATGGAAGTTGCGTCTTCCCCCAGTTCTTTTAAGACCTTGTGCTCTATCGGGAGACCGTGGCAATCCCAGCCGGGAACGAAGTCCACGTCAAACCCTTCCATTATCTTTGAGCGCACGACAAGGTCCTTTAGAACCTTGTTAAGCAGATGTCCCAAGTGAATGGGGCCATTTGCGTAAGGGGGCCCGTCATGGAAAAGGAACTTTTCACGGTCGCGGCTTTTTTTGCGGATTTCTCCGAAGAGGTCTTCCTTTTCCCAGGATTTCTGAATGAGAGGTTCTTTTTGCTGGAGGTTGGCCTTCATCGGGAAATCCGTTCTGGGAAGGTTAAGGGTGTCTTTGTAGTTTATTTTCTGCTGCATCTTATTGTTAGAAGTATTTGCGGGGAGGCTGGGAAACCCGAGGTTTCCGGTCAGTTCGCCGATAATGGATTATCAGACATTATCGAAAAAAGATTCAAATTCTTCAAGCAGGGCATTTGAAAACTCCACCCATTCTTCCCATTCGTCCATGTAGTCTCTTGATTCGTCGACTTTTTTCTTGACGATTATTCCGTTGTTGAATTTTTCCACAAGAAAATACCCGACTTTCTGGAGTTTTTTTTCAAGTATTGAAGAGTACCTGTGAAGGATTAGTATTCTTTCTTCTTGGGCCTCCCTGTATTCTGCGATGAAATAGCCGTTACTCTGGGGTGAAGGCATATCCATTATTGTTGCATGCTTGAACATTGTTGGATTTATGTTCTCAGCCTTCATTGATATGTAGAGCTCCATTCTTACCTCCGCCAAAAAAGAATTTTACAATATTTTTCAAATAATTTCTTGAAGTAAGATTCAAGGCCGTTCAGTGCCCCATCTTTTGTCTCCGATACCGGAACACATCGTAGCCCGCCGCCAGCACGATGGGGGTGAACTCAAGCGGGCGCACCCATATCGGCTGCTGGTACGGCCCCATGGTGTAGTCGTTAAGGTTAAGCCCGGTTATATAACTCGCAAGTACCGCAAGCGATGCCGTCCACGCCCAGGCGGTTGGGAAAACAGCGGCAAAGGGAAGAAGCCACAGCAGGTACCATGGATTGATAACCGTCGATACCGCTAGAAGCGCTCCGTAGATCAAGTCACCCCGGGGTATCCGCTCGCCGCTTTTACGGTAGCGAATGCCGTAAGATATCCACAAAGCGGCAAACCCAAGGCCGAGCACGAGTTTGCTCTCAAATGTCCCCAGAACAGCTGAGAGGAGGCCGAAGAGCGCGGAATTGAACTCCCACTCCCGGGCGAAAACCGCAAACGATTGCATGTCGGTTCCGCCGCTTAAGACAAACGGTGCGTAGAGACCCAGGAACACGGCTGCCGACAGCATCCAATATCTCGGTGCGGCACGAAGGAGCACCAGAGGGACAAGAAGCAGCGCGAATACCTTGGTCGCGGCGGCCATTCCAAGGCAGATGGAAGCGGTTTTCCATCGGGATTTTCTTGAGAGAACAATCGCTGCCAGAAGAAAACATACCCCTACTCCGTCTGGGTGAGCGGTAAAAGCTATCTCCTTTACGACAAGTGGACACCATGCGTAGAGCATGACATTTCCGGCGGATGTCAGGCGGAAAAGCAGAGCTATGGTCACAAGATCAAATATTATGAGAATTGCCTGGAGCGCCGTTACGCTTCCCGGAGAGAGATAATAGCCTAGAAGGAAGACAAACTGGGTCACTGGGGCGTAGATGGTTGCCAGCCCGGGGTTGTTTATCTGATCAAGAATCCCCTGAAACAGCTTTGGAACTGCGGGGTCGGCAAAAAAAGCTTCGGGGGCAATACCGTAAGGAGTGCCGACCGTCGCGAAGCGGTAGCCGTCCCAGAGATACCTGTAGAAGTCATCCTCAAAAAAAGGTCCACCCAGAAGGCCGCAGAACCTGAATACCGCCGCCCAGAGAAAAATGCGGCCGACCGGGAATCGTTCACCCCGGCGGGAAATATAAAAATAGAGAAAAAACACCGGAAGCCCCGCACATGCCGCTGTAAGAAAGAACAAGGACAAAGCGGGTTCTCCAGGCTGGCGGGCAAAAAAGGCCAGAGCGCAATAGGCGGCGGCGCACCATAATCCGGTTATGTCCGTCAGGCGGCGAGCAGCGGTTGAAGACCCGGCGTTCCCATTAAAAGCAGGCATCTCGGTTCAGAAATAACGCCAGTTACTTGGAGTCATTGCGTTGTCGGCAATTCTCAGAATTATTGCGTGCCCGATGAAGCTTTCTTTTCAATCTGCGGGATAAACCGTTTCCGCCGGGGGGAGAGACAGAACAAGCCATCGAGAGATATGGGTGACTTTTAATTCTCAAGGGTGCTGTTAGCATTAGAAATAATAATACACAATCCGCTTTTTTATTGTTTGCCCAAATTGCCTAATAGAGAGGACGAAAAGGTGATAACCCAAAAAACCGCGAAACACGGAACTGCCGGAGGGTTTTTTGTTTTTATTCTCGTTGTTTCGGCCGTTTTATTTTTTTTTACGTCTCCTGCTTCGGCTAAAACCAAGTCGGTTTCGTTCTGGGACGTAGCGAATGAGTCAAACCCGAAAAAGATTGACCACAGCGCCTGGCAGCAACTGCTTGACGGGTATCTGCGGATTCACAGCGCGGGAATAAACAAATTTGACTATGCCGCGCTCAAGAAAAGCGCCCGGGACAGGGCGAAACTTGAAAGCTATCTTGACTACCTGCAGAAGATCGACCCTAGGGATTATTCGAGGGCCGAGCAGAAAGCATACTGGATTAACTTCTACAACGCCCTTACGGTGAAAGTTGTTGCGGATGCCTTTCCCGTTAAGTCCATACTCGAAATATGCGAAGACCGGGCTTCCGGTTCGAAATGCTCGGGTCCGTGGAAGGAAGTGCGCGCGAAAGTAGCCGGGCGAAGTCTCACTCTTGACAACATAGAAAACGACATTCTCCGTCACATCTGGAAGGATAACCTTATCCACTACGGGGTCAGCTGCGCGAGCTATGGATGTCCGAATCTTCTTCAGACGGCTTTTACCGGGGAAAACACCCAGAAGCTGCTAGGCGGCGCGGCGAGAGAGTACGTGAATCATCCGCGCGGGGTGAGCTTCATGGGAAACGATCTGATTGTTATCTCGAGCATCTACGACTGGTATTCGGAGGATTTCGGTAAAAGCGAGCAGGACATCATCCGGCATCTTGCAAGCTACGCCGATGAAAAGCTGGCAAAAAGACTTCGAAATTTCAAAGGAACGATGGATTACGAGTACGACTGGAACCTTAACTGCCCATGATTAAAAGCTTTTCCCTGGGCGCAATACAGATTTCCGTTAGCGGAGAAAATCGCCCTGAACATTATCCGCATAGGTTGGTTACGCTGCGGAGCGGCGGTTCCGGCCCGTTTCTCGGGGCGAAAAAACTCCGGTCATACCGGATGAGACCCGCCTCTAGGATCCCGTCTGGCATGCCGGAGCTGATTTAAACTGAGAAGAAGAACAAGTCCGCTTACGTCTGCTCTCTCCGGATCAGGCGCCTCAGAAGGAGTAACCGAGAGAAACGGCGAAAATGTTGAATTCCCCCGTGTTGCGACCGGCAATAACCCTTGCGTATGAACCGCTTATGCTAGTTCTGTCGCCCGTAAGAAAAGTGAGCGTCGACCCGATGGCGTGAAAGTCTTCTTCTACCAGCCAGAACCTCTTTCGATTTGGAACATCTTCTATGCCGAACCCGGGACCTCCGAGATCAATCGCATCCCTTGCGTTTTCCATCGTGTAGTTAACGCTCACTCCGAGCATGTCCGCAAGGATAAGGGTTCCGGTGACGTCGGCGAAAATAACATCTGGAATGTCTTGATTGAGGAAACGGTAACCAAGTTCGCCGGACATGGCGAAGTTATCAGAGAGAAACCTGCCGACGATTCCAGAAAATTCAACACCATCTCCCCCGTCGCCGATCGAGTTTATGTAGCCCGTGTCGTAGTTTCCGCCCACTATCCCCCCAATGCGGACGGCGATACTCGGCGCCGATTGGGTTACCGCCTCGTCGACCAGACGAACGGTTACGCCAGCTTTCACATCCGTTATGCCGTTTTCATCGTCAGATTTCTTCGGTCCAGTTCCGACTTTTGAAGCCCGGGACGCTCCCACAGCCAGATCAAGAGCCAAGGAGTCCATAAGCCCGTACTTGACCTGAACCGTAGCGGTTCCCTGGGTAAGGTTGTTACCATCCCCAAGAGCTCCTCCATTGGGAGCTTTACTGCTGCCGCTCCAGTATTCTTCAGCACTCTGGTAAATGAGGGAAAGAGAAACGGAACCTCCTCCCGGAGCCGGAAGCCAGGCGGAATTGCCCGCGTTGGCAAGCGGCAGATAGCCGAAAACCGCAATAATTCCAGAAATTGCAATCAAACTTAATTTTCTCATAATCATCTCTCCTTTTTTTCTGTATGGAATCAGAGTTTGTAGCGGCGGTTTAGATACTCGCTTACAAGCTTCTTCTCTTCACTGCTGAGGTCCTGCATTTCTCCAAGGCTCTCTTTGAGGCCCATGGCGCTTTCCTTGTTCAGGTCGCCCTTCTGCATTGAACAGGTGTCGCAGACAAGCTTGCTGAACGTTATCGCCTTTCCCTTGGCGTAATCGCTTCTGGGGCTCGCTCCACTCCCCGCGGAGGCGGAACCGGACGCGAAAGCCGGAACGTTAATGAGCAGCACTGCCGCCGCAACAAGAAATAAAACGGTAAAGTATTTCATTAGGTCTTCCTCCTTTTAAAAAATTAAAAGGTAATTGTAACGATTGGTTCTAGTAAATACAATTATCCAGCTACTGCGAAACCTGACAAAAAAGCGCACTATGCTTCCGAACAGATGGCGTGCTGTTAACGGAAACATTTAAAAAATGTCTATTTCTGTTATTTTCTTCCCGAGGATGTATTGTGTTTCAGTAAAGTAAACCGAAGAAAAGCGGAACTTCCGCAAGAGGAGAGGAAAATGAAGTTCTTCATAGATTCAGCGAACATGGAAGAAATCAAGAGCGCCGCGGCTTTCGGAATAGTGGACGGCGTAACAACAAACCCTTCACTTGTCTCCAAAGAAGGAAGCCAGGAAAGCTTCGAGGACCTAGTCAAGGAGATATGCGATGTGGTAAAGGGCCCGGTAAGCGCGGAGGTGTTAAGCACCGAGTATTCCGAGATGATCTCGGAAGGCAGGAGACTGGCGGGTATAGATGAGAATATAGTCGTCAAGCTTCCTATGACCGAAGACGGTGTAAAAGCCACAAAAACCCTCTCAGACGAGGGGGTAAATGTTAACGTTACCCTTGTTTTTTCTCCTTCTCAGGCGCTTTTGGCTGCAAAAGCTGGAGCTGCCTACGTAAGCCCTTTTGTCGGAAGGCTTGACGACGTGTCGTCTAGCGGGATGGACCTTGTGCTTGATATCTGCGAGATCTACGCGCACTACGCCTATGAAACCGAGATACTAGTTGCAAGTATAAGGCATCCGATGCACATAGTGGAAGCGGCAAAGATGGGAGCCGATGTTGCAACTTTCCCCTACAGGGTATTTACCCAGCTGTTCAAACATCCTCTCACTGACATAGGACTTGAGAGGTTTCTTAAGGACTGGGGGAAGAAGTAGATGCAATGCATGAGGCGCAAACTAAGGACTCTCTATTGCCTCCGGATCCTTTTATAGGGGATTCAACCAAGCCTTTAATTTTAAATCCTAACTCACTAAGATAGAATAATATTTTGTCGTTAACTTCTTTGAGTTTACCCTCATCTCTTACTATTCCCTTCGCTCCAACGTCTTTTCTGCCTACCTCGAACTGGGGTTTTATTAGAGCAATCAGCGTTGCGTTATCGGCAAGCACGGAAACGGCAGGTTCTACTATCATCGTGAGAGAAATAAAAGAAACGTCGATCGTGACTATATCGATTTTTTCTCCGACGTCTTCTGCCCGCAGGTACCTGCAGTTTATCTTTTCCCTTACTATGACCCGCTTGTCATTTCTAAGCTTCCAGTCAATCTGCCCGTGACCCACGTCAAAGGCATAGACTCTGGATGCCCCAAAATGCAGAAGACAGTCCGTAAAACCGCCGGTTGATGCTCCTATGTCAAGGGCGACTTTCCCCCTTATGTCTATATCGAACTCCGTTATTGCCTTCTCAAGCTTAAGCCCTCCCCTGCTTACGAATCTTCTAGGGTCATGCTCCACTACAACCTCGGAATCTTTTTTTACCGCCGTTCCGGGTTTCTCTACTTTTTTTCCGTCCACCGCAACCCGCCCCGACATTATAAGCGCCCGGGCCTGGTTTCCGCTTTGGGCAAGTTTTTTTTCGACAAGGAGGCTGTCAAGTCTCGTTTTATTCTTCTCTTTCACTTAACCAGATGGCTATTTCTCTTAGAGGGTTTGGAGTTTTCTGAAAACTTTCAAGCTCTCCTATGGCTTGGTTTGTGAGCTCGGAGACCTTGGCGTTTGATGCTTGTACTCCCATAACAGATACGTAGGTGTATTTCTTCGCTCCGGTTTTGTCTTCTGACTCCTGTGTTGTGCCGTGACTTCCCGTAACATCCAGAATGTCGTCTTTTATCTGAAAGGCGATACCTATTTTCTCCGAATAGGATTTGAGCTTCAGGACCTCTTCCTCGCCCGCTCCAGCGAGAATTGCTCCGCTAAGAACGGATGCTGTGATCATTTTTGCCGTTTTCATTAGGTAAGTATTCGAAATTTCATTAACTGATAAATGCTGTCCCCCGTCCATCTCAAGGTCAAATGCCTGCCCGAGAACCATTCCCTTCGACCCCGCGGCCTCGGAAATAATGGAAATCACTCGCAATATAAGCTCTGACGATATACTTTCCTTGAGGGACTTTTCCGTTATCAGACTGAAGGCATCGGTTAAAAGAGCGTCTCCTGCCAGGGTGGCCACGGCTTCTCCGAAGACCCTATGGTTTGACGGTTCCCCTCTTCTGGTATCGTCATCATCCATTGAGGGAAGATCGTCATGAATGATGGAATAGGTGTGGATCATCTCAATCGCGCACGCCGCAGGCAAAACATTTTTATGGCTTCCGCATATAAGCTCCGCGGTGGCAAGACACAGTATCGGTCTTAGCCTTTTTCCGCCTGGATGTACGCTGTAGGCAATTGATTGATGGAGCTTTGTTTCGGCCTTATCGGGAGGCAGGTATTCGCGTAGGCTGCGGTCAATGATCTCTTTTCGTGTGTGGAGGTACTCTTTTGTGTCAAAACTCATTTACTGTTCTTCATTGCTAAAATCTTCAAGATCAAAAGTACCGTCGTTTTTTTCCACTATAAGACTTATTTTCTTTTTTACGCTCTCAAGAATTAAATAACATTCCTTTATAAGGCTTGCCCCACGTTCGAATTTTTCAATGGATTCATCAAGAGGCAGTTTCCCCGTTTCAAGCGTATCGACAATTTCCTTTATTTCATCAAGAAGGTTTTCAAAGGATTTCATCTCGGAACTCATCTTCTCTTCACCTCTACACCTCAATTAACTCTTTTTCGAATTCCCCAAGAACATGAGGGCTTGTTGAAACCGGGTCCACATCGAGAATGGACACCATATCTCCCACCTCAAGACTAAAGCCTTCATGGTAAACAGAAACTTCTTCGGTTCTCGTTCTCTCCACGACAAGTGGAATCATGTGCTCCGGAAGCGATTTTTCAAAATCCATTTTATCGATTGTTTCTTTTTTGATCTGGGATTTGAAGACAACGTATTCCTTAGCAGTAATTTTCGAATATATATCCATCACGTCAATTTTTTTTCCGAAAGCAAGGGGAACCCTGAATCTTTCCATGTCCTCAATATCGGAAGGACTCGCCATCCTGTTTATAAGTGCACAAACGTTACTGACCTTGAAATCTATTCTCACAAGACGACAGGCAAGAACGTTCACATGATCGCTTGTTGTAAGGGATATAAGGGTATCCGGGGAAGAAATTTCCGTCTTCTCAAGTCCGTCAACGGTCAGGCCGTTTCCCTCAATCGCATTTAGTCCTTGTGATTTGGAAAGCTCGACAAGCCTCCTGTTTGTATCTATTAGGCAGACTTCTTTTCCTGTTTTTTCAAGCAATCTCGCCAGAAGTCTTGCGAGATTGTTGGCTCCTAGTATCACCACTTTATTCCTATTGTCGTTAACCCCTAGTACCCTTGAGACAAAGCCTCCTGCACCTCCTTGAAGGAAGACCGAAATAGCTATGGTAAGAAATACAAGTCCTTGGACCGTATTGCCACCCTCAATTTCATGTCTGTGCAACTCCAGGGCTATAATCGAAGCTATTGACGCGGCGATGATTCCTCTCGGGGAAACGAACGAAAGAAACATTTTTTCCCTGATCGAAAGATTGGAACGCATGCAGAGAAGAAATATCTCTATCGGTCGTACGATGAAAAGCAGCCCGAGCACAATCAAGGGGCCATAGATACCCAAATCCTTTATATAATCGAGTTCAAGGCTTGCCGCGAGAAAAATGAAGAGCAGAGAAATGACAAGAATCGTAAGCTTGCCCTTGAACTTCTTCATTTCCTCTTCCTCTGGAATATTGAGGTTTCCGACTATAGCTCCTGAGACGATAGCCGCCACGAGCCCGGCATCCAGAGTTACCATTTCTGCAAATCCGTAGACGGCAAGTGCTGAGGCAAGCATAAAAAGATCTACGAAGTCCTCCATGTAGATATAGAATCTCTTAACTGCAAAGGTCGCTGCGTAACCTCCAAGAAGACCGAAAATCCCACCTACTAGAAACTTGTAAACGACAAGGAGCACTGCTTGGCCGATCTCCCCGACATGACTTATGAATCCGAAGGTTAAGCCAGACGCAGTCTGGGTGCTTCCGATAAGGACTACCTCAACTACAAAAAGAGCTATCAAGGCCCCGATAGGGTCGATCAGAACTCCTTCGTACTCGAGTATGTGTTTTAGGTTTGGCTTAACTTTGAATCTTCTCAATAGGGGATGGACAACGGTTGGGCCGGTTACTATGACCAAAGCGCCGTAAACGAAGGCCATTTCCCAGGAAAGATCTCCTACAAAGTACGCGAAGACCGCCCCGCCTACCATCGTAATCATCGCGCCCACGGTTATAAGCAGCAGTATTATGTTCCCGTGGCTACGAGCCTCCTCTTTATTCAGGTTGAGTCCTGCTTCGAAAAGAACGATGGCTACGCAGAGCTTTATTATTATTTCAAGTCCTTCTCCAAACTCCGAGGGATGGACCAGAGATAAGAATTCCGGACCTACCAAAATCCCGAAAATGAGGAAAAATACAATATTTGGAAATCCTGTCCTGATGGAGAGCATCTGGCCGACTACTCCCAGCACCAAGGCAAGGGACACCATAACAAGCAAAGAGATACCCACCCTTTTTACGGAAGTTAGGGTTCGAAAAAGAACCCTTAATGGCAAATTATAACCCGAGCAGGGTTAAAAAAGAAACAAGAATCCCCCATTTAGCATCGTGAATTGTCAGAGTAATACTGAAGGATAATTGCAGTTCTCAAAAGAAGGCTATAGTAGCAGATTGGTAGCGGGGGCGGGATTTGAACCCGCGACCTTCGGGTTATGAGCCCGACGAGCTACCAAGCTGCTCCACCCCGCGACAGAAGCAATGAACCGAAAAATGTAATCAAGACACCGGTTATGTCAAGCAGAGCACCTTCGGGTGTCTCCTTAAAGCCCTGCCCGTTTCATAAGGTCCTTGGCCATAAGAGATCCTTCTGCGGAAGCTTTTTCCGAATCGCACTTCCAGGTGTTCCTGGAGACTGTCTTTTCCTCCATATCTATAAAAACAGAATGTGCCGATATTTTTCCAAGATGCACTAGCGCACAGCATCCAAGCGGAATTTGGCAGTCTCCACCAAAAGTTTCCAGGAAGGAGCGTTCAAACACTGCTACGGTTTCTGTGTCCGGGTGCGTGATTGAGGATATGAGGTTTCTGGTTTCGGTATCATCTTCTCTGCATTCTATGGCGATTATTCCCTGACATGGGGCCGGAACCATGTCATCCTGCGCAAGGTGTTGGGTAATGCGTTCGGAAAGCCCGAGCCGGTTGAGTCCCGCTGCGGCCAGAACGATTCCGTCAAGGTCTTCTGAGAAAATTTTCTTTAGCCTAGTATCAACATTTCCCCTTATAGGGACAACTTCCAGATTAGGAAACCTGAAAAGCAGCTGAGCTCTTCTTCTTATGCTTCCGGTCCCCACCCTGCCTTTCCCTCCGAGCTGTTCAAGGGTACGTCCGTCTGCTGAGACGAAAACATCTCTCGAGTCTTCTCTTTTAAGCACAGAACCTATGATGAGCCCGTCTGGAAGAACTGAAGGCATGTCCTTCATGCTGTGAACGGCGATATCTATTTCGTCTGAGAGAAGGCTCTGCTCTATTTCTTTTACGAAGATCCCCTTGCCACCCATCCGGGAGATGTCCTCTTCGGAGTTTATATCTCCCGAGGTCTTTATTTTCGTTATTTCCATTTCAAGTGAAGGGAAAACAGCGCGAAGTTCTGTTTCGACAAGGCGGGCCTGGCACAGGGCGAGCCTGCTACCCCTGGTCCCAATTCTCAGCTTCGTCATAAATATCTGTTGTGTCCTGCGAGGCGTCCACCGGGTCGAGCTCAAAAAGTCTTCTCGTTACCTCGGAGTAAAGAGCCGCTTCGTAACCGGATGTTCTCCTCTTCAGGTTGGTGACCGGGTCGTGAAATATCTTTCCGATTATTGAATTTGCCAGGCTTTCTATGATTTCTTTCTGTGCTCCGGTACCGCCCTCGAGTTTTCGAAGCGCCTTCTCGACCTCGGTCTTTTTTATTTTCTCGAATTTTTGCTTGATATCGATTATGATGGGAAAAACCTTAAGGCTTTCCATCCAGTCCATAAAAGCTCTTTCTACGTCCGCAACTATTTCTTCAGCTTTCTTTAGATTTTCTTTTCTGGAATTTAAGTTTTCGCCCCGAACAACTCTCAGGTCGTCTATGTCGTAGAGGTAAACCCCGGGAATTCTGTTTATCTTCGGATCTATATCGCGCGGGACGGCTATATCGATCATAAAGATCGGATCGTTTTTCCTGAGCTTGAGAGACTGTTTTATGTGTTCACTTCTTATTATGTAATCAGAAGACCCGGTCGCGGTAACAAGAATATCGATGTCTTTCAGACGGTAAAGCATCTCTTCGAACCTTACAGGTTTGCTCTTAAAGGATTGTGAAAATTTTTCCGCGTTATGGAAATTCTTACTCGTTACATAGAGTTCCCTTATGTTGTTTGAGATAAGGTGTTTTGCGAAGAGTTCTCCCATTTCACCGGTTCCCACCAGCATGGCGGTGCGGTTTGCAAGGTTCTCGAATATTCTTTTTGCAAGTTCCACTCCGAGGTAACTTATCGAGACCGCCTGAGAAGATATCCCCGTTTCGGCCCTAACTTTTTTCCCGGTGAAAAGAGCTCTGTTAAAAAGCCTGTTAAGTATGAGTCCGACCGTATTCTCGGAACGCGCTACGCTGTATGAATTTTTGAGTTGGTTCAGGATCTGAGTTTCTCCGATTACCATGGAGTCAATGCTGGCCGCCACCCTGAAAAAATGTCTAACCGCATCAGATCCCAAGCGGGTATTCATATAGGGATAAAGGCTCTTGTCCCCAAGCTTATGAAAATCCAGAAGAAAGGACCTTATCTCCTCCTCGCATTTTCCACGGTTCTCGGTCACCGCATATATCTCAACTCGGTTACAGGTGGACACTATGAAGCATTCAAGCACATTTTCTCTCAAACGAAGGATTCGGAGTGCTTCCCTAATATCCTCATCCGAAAAAGAGAACTTCTCCCGCACTTCCACGGGGGTTGTCTTGTAGCTTATTCCGACTGAAACTATCTCTACCATCTGCTTTTTCCGAAACCGATCTCGCGTAGTTATAAATTACCCGTGGATGGAACTATATCAATTTCGTCTATATTCGCTTCGAGGGGCTGGTTTATGACCGACAGGACTGTTTTCGCTGTAATTTCAGGAGACATCATCTTTGCCCTGTCCCATTCTCCGGGAAGAGAATCCCAGATGTCCGTCTTGGTCGGACCTGGCAGGACGGCGGAGACCTTTATTCCTCTGTCTCTTACCTCTTCTCTAAGCGAGTTGGTAAAACCTAGGACAGCGAACTTCGAAGCGCAGTAGGCTGCCCACCCGGGAAAGCCTTTTTTTGAAGCGTTCGAACCGATATTTACGATATGGCCTCCTCTTGGCATAAACGGAAGTGAATGTTTTACCATGAGAAAGGCCCCTTTTGCGTTTACAGACATCATCTCATCCCACTGTTCGGCGCTGGTTTTTTCTACTGGACCAGTGTGGACTACGCCCGCATTATTGATCAGTACGTCAATTCTCCCCTTTTTTTCAGCAACGCTTGAGATAAATTCCCTGACTTCCTCTTCGACCGATATATCAACGGAGGAAATCATGAAATTCCCGGCAAAAGACGATATTTCAGTCTCAAGAGAAGCCATGGTCTGGATATTCCTTGAGCAAAGTACCGTAAAAAACCCCGCCTCGAGTAATTCAATTGCGGTTGCTTTTCCTATGCCTCTTGCCGCGCCGGTTACAATCACAACTTTCTCAGCCATCTTGTTTTTCCTCGAAATACTCAAAATAACTTTTCGGGTTCTCCCAGACCCTTATACTATCAAGCCTGCCCGGGACGATTTCTGTGAATTTCTGCCACAGGTATTTCCCTATATTTTCAACAGTCGATATGTTCTCCTGAAAAAAATCAATATCCCTGTCTATCCACTTGTAGTTAAGTTCTTCGATTACGGGTGCCGCCTGTTTTTCAAAGTCTATACGGTTTATGAGCATGCCCGTTTCATCGTCTATTTCTCCCCCTATTGCCACTTCCACCGTATAGTCGTGTCCGTGTCCCGCGGGATTTGCACATTTGTCAAATATGGCGAAGTTCTCTTCGTCAGACAATCCTTCCATAAAAAGCCTGTGGCTTGCGGAAAATCTGAATATTCTCGTAAGAAGTACCTGCTCTTTTCTTTCTAGCATTTGCGGTAGTCGACGAAAAGATCGTCCGTTTCATACACCCTTACCTTGTAAAGACGACAGTCATCCCTCTCGATGATTTTTTCCTCAATCACTTCCCACAGGACCCTTGCTATGTTCTCCGTCGTCGGTATAAGATCCTGAAAACGGGGGTTGTCCTCGTTTAGGTTCTTGTGGTCGAAATCAGCCAGAACCGATGAAATAATCTGCTTCAGATCAAAGAGATTGATTATCATGCCCGTCTCCGGGTTTATTTCTCCTTCCACTGTGACTTCGAGCACGAAATTATGCCCGTGTCCGCCCGGCAGGCTCGATTTACCGTAGATTTCGCGGTTTTTCTCCTCACTCCAGTCTTTATTCCAGTACCTGTGAGAAGCGGAAAACTCGACTTTCTTCGTTATGAGCTTTTTAAAAGACATCGATTTTGATCAATCTGGCAACCAGTTTTATCTGAGAATCGGCCATGATCCTAAGGCCTGTTTTTCCGGATCTCCGGTACTGCGACGTCTGCGCGGAAAGCTTCCTGCTGCGTACCGTCTATCATTCTTGTTATCGTGGGTTCCATTTTTGAGAGAAAGGGCTGGGGGTAGATACCCATAAGGAATATCATAACGGCAAGAGGAATCATAAGGGCTATCTCTCTGGGATTAAGGTCTTTAAGCCCTGTGTTTATTTTCTTTACTATAGGTCCGAACATTACCCTCTGGTAAGCCCAGAGCATGTAAATGGCTCCGAGTACAAGCCCCGTGGCTCCAAGTGCCGCGTACAAATAACTCTCTGCGAACACTCCAAGCAGAATCAGAAATTCCCCTATAAAACCGTTTAGAAGAGGAAGTCCTATCGAGGAGAGCATGGCAATCATGAAAAACAGTGCGTAAATCGGCATTACCTTCGCAAGCCCACCGAACTCAGAAATCATTTTAGTGTGACGTCTTTCGTATATCATTCCGACGAGAATAAAAAGAGCACCGGTTGAGAGACCGTGACCTATCATCTGGTAGACTCCGCCCTGTACACCGTGGAGATTGTAGATGAACACGCCCAGCATTATAAGTCCCATGTGACTTACGCTTGAGTAGGCGACCAGCTTCTTGAGATCCGTCTGCATGAAGGCCACCATCGCTCCGTAGATTATCCCGATGATGGAGAGGGCTATTAGAACCCCTGTGTATGCTTCTATCGCCTCCGGGAAAAACGGGATAAGAAATCTTATCACTGCGTAGGTTCCCATCTTAAGCAGAACGCCGGCAAGTATTACGCTCCCGGGCGTGGGGGCTTCAACGTGCGCGTCGGGAAGCCAGGTGTGAAATGGAAACATCGGAACCTTGATTGCGAAGGCCAGGAAAAAAGCCAGAAACACAAGCCCCTGGGGACTCAGTATCCCGTCAAAAGCAAGACTGGTCCTTTGGAGGTCGAAAAGATTCATTGACGCAAAGCCGAACTGGTCTATGTGGGCGTAGTACATGTAGATGATCGCAACCAGCATAAGTCCGCTTCCAAGCGCCGTGTAGATGAAGAACTTTATTGCCGCGTAAATTCTTCTGGAGGACCCCCAGATTCCTATGATGAAATACATTGGGATCAGTACCGCTTCCCAGAATATAAAGAAAAGAATCATGTCGAGCGCGACAAAGGTCCCGATAAGCGCTGATTCAAGAAAAAGAGTAAGGCTGAGAAATGCTCTCCATCCGCCTTTTATCGCGTTCCAGGAACAAAGGACCGTGATGGGGAAAAGGAAGGTCGTTAGAAGCACAAGCAAAAGGCTGAGACCGTCGACTCCCAGATGATAAGACACCCCAAGCTCTGTCAGCCAAGGAATCTTCTCCTCAAACTGCATTGTGGAAAGCGAACCGTTAAAGCGGAAAAAAAGAGGAAGGGATATCAGGAATTCTACCAGCGTTATTACAAACGCAACTGCCTTTAACTGGTAATCGGAAACCTTCTGAAAATACGGCAGAACCGCGAGCACGACAGCTCCCAGAAGGGGGAAAAATACGAGCAGGGACAAAATGTTGTTATCGAGACTCACGTTCAGGCGGACCGAAGCAAAAAGAATAAAATCGCCGTAATTATACTTTCATAAAATTTTGTTCACAACCGCGCACGTGAAAAAATTCAAATTCCTGCGACAGGTCCTGAAAAAAACTATTGATTACTGAAAGAAATACAGATGACGAAAAAGCAGAAGAGCGGAAAATATTTGGTTATCTTCCGCTCTTCTGATCCGCGAATAACTTAAGAATACGCTTTAGCTGTTATCTCCATTACCTCTATATTGCTCTGTTTTCCTACTGGTCCGGGAACCAATATTGCAAGATCGACTCCAGCTGCGAAATGCTCCTCAAGCTTTGCCTTGCAGTCATCGGGTGTACCGGCAAGTGCTACTGAATCTATCAGTTCGTCTGTGAACACTTCGGCCGGATTTGCTCCGTCCTGCACCTGGTCGATTATATCTCCGAATCCTATGTTTCTTATGAGTCTCTGGTAAAAAGGAAACCTGGCGTATGGACCGAGCCCTCTTTTGGCTGCGGCGACGGCCGCGGCTCCATCATCCGAGACAAAGGACGGAATGCCGTTTGTAATTGATATAGCTGAGGGATCCCTTTCCGCTTTCGCGGCGCCCGCAGCGACATGTTCTTTTAAGGTAGCTATATAGGCGGGAGGACAAAGATACGGCATAATGCCATCGGCAACCTCTCCAGCAAGCTCCGCGGCAGCTTTTGTAAGGCCGGCTATGTGGACCGGGAGATCGGGCACTTTTCTTTTAAGAGAAAGCCTTGGAGACGTTCCGTCGGCAAACGCCCTCACTTCCCCGACATAGTTTCTCATGGCCTCAATCGGGTTTCCCATGTCTATGTCGTATCTGTTGTTGACGGGTTTATGGCTCACTCCGAGTCCGAGAATCATTCTTCCGTCCGTTATTTCCTGTATAGTAAGCGCTGTCGCGGTAGCAACTACCGGTTGACGCATGTATATGTTAGCTATCCACGTTCCAACGTTTACCCTCTCCGTGCACTCGGCGAATACCTGAGCGTTCGTTATGGCGTTGTATGGCGGTACTTCCGGAGAGAAAATACCGTCAAAACCTGCTTCTTCCGTGATCTTCGCGAGCTCTCTGAGATCGCTTACGCTGCATCCCCAAACCGGTGAAGTCGTTGCAATTTTTCCCATTCTAGCCTCCTTAAGTCTTTTTCAGTACTGGTTCACCACGTCTCTGTAGTAATCTGGACGAAGGAAAGCTTCGTCTCTTGTCTTTAACACTTCTTTTATCTCTTCAAGAACTCTGTTTTTTTCTTCAGGGAATTTCGCCCTGACGGGAAGATAATTTGATATGTGATTCGAGTAGAAATAGCCGTCGGAAAGCTCCGTATTCTCAACAATAGTCTCAAGCTCCTCTATCATTTGGAACTTGTCCGGAAGTTCAAAGAGACCCTCCTGCCATTGCTGGTAAATCGGTGCCCCGGGACGAAGCTGGAGAGAAAGAGCCCCGACGTATTCCGGGTCACACTCGGTAAGAAGCTTCCCGGTAGCCAAAGCGTGTTCCCTGCTCCTGTCCTTCCCGCCGATGCCGAGAAGCACCATGACCGAATTCATTATCCCGGAGGCTTTCAGTTTTCTTGAGGCTTCAACTGTCTCGGCAAAATTCGCTCCCTTCTCTATTCTCTCAAGAACCACATCGTCTCCGCTCTCAAAACCTATGTAGACCATGCTGAGGCCGTTTTCCCGGAGACGTGTGAGGTCTTCAACTGATTTTCTGAGTATGTCCCCTATGTTTGCGTACATGGTGATCCTTTCAATATCCGGGGCTTTCTCATAGAGATAGTTCATTATCTCCATCAGCTTAGCCGTGGAGAGTACAAGTGCGTTGCCGTCTGCAATGAAAACTCTTCGTTCAAGCAACCCGCTCTGCGCCGCGGCATCAATAATTTCTTTTATTTCCCCCATAGGCCTTACCCTGAACTTCTGGGTTTCCTTTCTGTACATGGCGCAGTAGGTGCACTTGTTATGGGAACAGCCGATTGTGGCCTGCAGAATGAAACTTTTATGCTCGCTTGGAGGGCGGAAAAAAGGCGTTACATATTCAGTCATTACAGTAGAAATCTAACAAAATTTCAGAGTCTCTTCAATAAAACTTTGCAATGGCAGAAAGCATAGGTTATCCTTGCGCCGTAATGTTTGATCTCGAACCGCACGAAAAAGAAGGGTTTCACTATATCCTTGGCGTACCGTTGCTTATAGGGCTTATAATGGTCATCGCCTTTCTGACGCACATCATCCTCACTCCTTAGCCCGTACCCCAACGGATTATCCGCAGCACAAGTTCGCGGATTTCGATTTCTACTCCCGTACTGTCCCGCAAGAGATATTCCCCGTCTTCTGTCTCTTCCCAAGTTGCCCCGAGAAGTTTTAAGTTCTTCTTTTGGCTTTGGGAGTCAGAATCAATTTTTCTCCCGACAAATGTAACGGCGTTTCCGTCCCCGCAAAAGACCATTACCAGCTTTGAAGTTCCGAAAAGGAGCAGAAAACCTCGAGTTTCTTCATCAGCATCAAAAACCGCGTGCATAAAGCCCCGAGGCGGAGCAACCACGCTGATTGCGTCTCGGCCATATTCTTTGTTTAAAGATTCCACGCAGGTCTCGAAGCTGCGACAGAGAAAATCCGAGGCCTTCTCCGCTTTTCCGCATGTTTTATCCGAGTCGGCCGAGACTTTCTCCTTTTCGTAGAACTCGGCAATCCATGGCTGTTTTTTTGTTTCCACGGTGTATTACCCTAATAACTTTTCGCTTCCTACCTGGGGTCTACAGATGAAGAGCCTTATCGTTTTAAACATTGAAAAATCGGCAAATCGGCAAGCTTTCTCCCACTCTTCGCCGAAAATGCTTCAAATTCTTTGCTCGATGTAATAATATATGCTTCAAGGGGGACAAAAGATAGACAGAATCCATGGAAACACCTCAGGCCTCACCAGAAGCGACCTGAAGAACCTGCTCAGAATATACAAGAGAAAAATCCCTCAAGACCATCTGGTCACCCTTGAATTTACGCGCACCCTCTTAGCCTTTTCGAAGGAACTCCGAAAAACCATAACGACATTTATCGACCGTAAGGGAAAGATAAGGTTCGTATTCATCGGAGAACCTTGCGATTTTCCTTTTGAAAATCTACTTGGAAGGATGAGAAGAGCTAAATACAGGCTCAGGGGATTTCGCGCCGTAAGAACTAACCTCAAGGGGTCTGGTCTCACGAATTCTGATCTGGCGACCCTGGCAAATGAAAGACTCGATCTGGTAGCTTCTGTCTCTTTAGGTCAGAACGGCTCAGCGGGGCGCTTTGAGTATGCGAACCTTGTCCCACCAGACGGAGAAAACCATGCGAAGTGGGAAATCTCGAAGTTTTCTGACGTAGGTCGCATAAACATTAACCTTGAACAAGAGATAGCCGCCATAGAACAGTCCCTAAGGAGCGCTTTTCTCAAGAACGGGGGCAAGGAAAACAGGGAAGGAGTCATACTTGTGGGGTTTAGCACCAAGTTTCGCTACCTTGCTGAAAAATCCTTGGAGGAGCTTAATTCCCTGGCTCTTTCCGCGGAAAAAGTAGTGCTCGACAAGATGGTCCAGATAAGAAAGAACGTTGATCCTCGTTACCTGGTCGGCAGAGGAAAACTCAGGGAGATCGCTCTTCACGCCAAGCACCTTGGGGCCGACACCATAATTTTCGACACGGAACTTACCCCCACCCAGGCAAACGCTATCGGGGAAGAGTCCAGTCTTGATATAATGGACCGAAGCCAGCTGATAATACAGATATTCGCGAAACACGCCAAGACAAACGAAGGAAAAATCCAGGCAAGGCTTGCAGAATTCCAGTACAATCTGCCGAGACTTAAAGGCAAGGGGACGGCTTTTTCCCAGCTGGGGGGTGGAATAGGCACGAGAGGTCCCGGAGAGAAAAAACTTGAGCAGGAAAGAAGAAACATAAGAAAACAGATTGAACAGCTAGAAAAGCAGATTGACGGCCTTTGCAGAAGAAGGGAACACACGAGAAAGAACAGGAGAACCTCAATGATCCCGACCCTGTCTTTTATCGGGTACACGAATGTCGGCAAATCCACGCTTTTTAACCGCCTGACCAAATCCTCAATAGTTACCCAGGACAAGCTCTTCTCGACCCTTAACCCGACGACAAGAAGGGTCATGCTTCCCGGAGGAAAGCATGTGCTCATGACAGACACCGTGGGCTTTATAAGCAAGCTTCCCAAGGAACTCATAAATGCGTTCAGGGCAACGCTTGAAGAAATAGGCGAAGCCGACCTGCTGCTTCATGTAGCTGATGCGAGTGATCCCGAAGTCAGGGACAAAATAGATTCGGTAATTAAGATCGTAGAATCCATGGAGTTCGAAGACATACCAAGCATTCTCGTGTTTAATAAGGTTGATCAGGCCGATGCAGACACACAAGCCGCTCTTCGCGAGACATTTCCTGAAACTCCGTTTGTATCAGCCAGAAACGGAAGAGATTTCAAAGAGTTACTTCTCTATTTAGAGAAATTCGTTGAAGAAACTGATGCGGATGCCAAACTTCGGAATTCTAACTTGGAAAAAGAACTGAAAGGCAGTTTCCCGCCTCCTCTGCTGCATAGTTCCCTTTAGTTTCCCAAGGGCTTTAGCAGTCTTGTTCGTAAAAGCAATAAAACAAAAAGGGAGTGACCGTTCGCACGAACACCCCCTTTTTGTTTTTTACTTCCGTGACCTTACCAAGGCTTAGACTTGTCGTCCACTCCATCTAGATTCTGGAGCCACTTTGTATGGTCATAAATTGCAGCGTTGAAAGTAAGAGCCAGAGTGGCGATTATAATACCAACATCGCTGTTCTTGGTCTGCTCGGCTCTTTTCTTTATCTTGTCATGAATCGGATCTGGAATATTGAACGTTATTTCTGCCATTACCAAAACCTCCTTGTTTATTTTTGATAAGAACTAGTCGGCATCCCCAATGCCTTTTTCTTCCCTGTACTTCTGGATCTCCTCCCGCTTTACGGTCGGTTTGAGGGTAAAGCCCGAGGGGTCAGCGGATGCGCCCGCGACCGAAGCCTGGACTGCATCGGCACTGAGGGGTGCAGGTTTCTTGTCTCCCGCAAGATCCCCAAGCTGGGACTCTTCAAGCTGCCAGTCCGTAAGCCACTCGTCTCCGAGACCGAAACGCCTGGTGAGCTTGTTTATCTCCTCGAGTCTTCCGGGAAGAGGTCCTGCCGGCTGAAGCATGTTCAGATCCTCTAGAAGCTTTACTACCTCGGGGTCTCTCGGGAAAGCGTTTCCGACCTGCTTTTCGAAGAACATTGTTCCAAACGGGGGCCGGCTTCTTGCTCCGCCGCCGTCCATGCTTTCTGCGGGATAACCGACGGTCATAAGCCAGCTGAAAACGTAAGTGTCTGGAAGATTGAACTTTGCTTTCGTGTTCCTCCTGGCTCCACCGCTGGCACCGTTAAGACAGGTCCCGAGACCCAAGGACGTCGCAACAAGACAGGCGTTCTGTATCGCATTTCCAAGATCGATCGCAGCAAGACGGTGCAGTACCGCATCGGGAAGCATTGCGGCAAGCGGGAACAGCCTGGATACCCTGTCATATTCCCAGCCGTGCGCCTTATCGAGTGCTCCAGTTCTTAGAAGGTCGTGGATAGACTGACCCATTGTGTCGTAGTTGGCCATGTCATAACACCAGAAGATAAGCACGGGGGCCATCTGCGTTGTGATCTGACTCCAGTCGGATATAAACTCCCATATTTCGGGATCTTCATCCCTGTATACAACTATTGCTCTTTGCCCATTGAAGTTGCCTGCCGTAGGAGAAAGCCGGGCAGCTTCCAGCATGGCCTGAACCTTCCATTTCTCAACGGACTTATGCGGCTCATACCACCTGATGGACCTTCTTGTTCCTATGGAACTGAAAGTGTCCATGATACTACCAACTTCGCTGGCACTTGGTACATCACTCATATTAATAACCTCCTATCTGGGTATTTTTTGTTCAGAATAAAGCTGAAACTGCATAACATCTCCGAACATCATACCACTAAATCGCAGAAATTTCATCATCAAAAATCAAAATTCCTTAAATTTTACAATGCGGATAGTTTGGTATACATTTATCGCCGAAATTATAGCGCAAGCAGGAGGAGTTATTAATGAGAGACGTATACATAATAGGAGTGGGAAACACCGCCTGCGGAAGATTTCCCGATAAACCGGCTCACATTCTCGCAAGAGAAGCCGCATGGGCCGCGATACAGGATTCGGGAATTCACGCGCGAAAGATAGAAATCGCCTTTTGCGGCCATGTCTACCAAGGCATGGGAGTCGGGCAGAGAGCGCTTAAGGATATAGGACTTGTCGGACAGCCCACCATAAATGTGGAGGGTGCCTGCGGAAGCGGAACCCTTTCCCTGTGGGAAGCCTGGAGAACCGTGGCCTACGGTCAGTACGACATAGCGCTCGCTCTGGGCGTTGAGAATCTGAGCAGAATTCTCTCCGGTGGTCCCCTGCCCCTCGAGGAAGATGACCTTGAGGTATCCATAGGTATGGGAATGCCCGGGCTCTACGCCATAAGAGCTTCAAAGTACATGAGCGAATACGGGGTCACGATTGAACAGCTGGCCGAAGTCGTCGTAAAAAGCCGCTACCATGCTTCGCTCAATCCTCTTGCCCAGTACAGAAAGACTACAACCGTGGAAGAAGTGCTGGGTGCGCCGGTGATCGCCGACCCGCTTACGCGTAACATGTGCTGTCCCGTTGGAGACGCAGCCGCGGCCGCGGTGCTGTGTTCCGAGGAGCATGTCGGAGAGCTTGCTAAAAAGATGCCGATAAAGATCCTGGGATGCGTCGCGCAGTCGGGCAAATACAGCAGCCCCACAGGCCTTACCTGCGATCCTTCGGAGAACGTCTGGAGAACCTCCCAGATGGCTTACGAGATGGCGGGACTGGGGCCCGAAGACATGGACGTAGCCGAAATTCACGATGCTTTCTCAATAGCGGAAATGATGGTTGTCGAATCTCTCGGTTTTTGCGAGAAGGGAGAGGGAGCAACTCTCATAGACGAAAAAAGCACATGGGTCGGAGGCGACAAAGTCGCGGTTAACCCGAGTGGCGGCCTGCTTTCACGGGGACATCCGGTCGGAGCTACGGGACTTCTTCAGACTGCCGAGATCGTAAGGCAGCTGAGAGAGGAAGTCGAGCCGGAGCGCCAGGTAAAAGATGCAAAAGTCGGCATCATCGAGACCATGGGAGGCGCCCAGCCCGCCATGGACGGAATTACCTGCGTCGTGAGCATCCTCGGGAAATAAAGCAGATACGCTTTAATCAGCGTTCCTTGCAATTCACCGTTTTTTTCTGTGCAGCCAATCTGTGCGTGCGGTGTTTTAACCGCACTCAGAGGGCTATTGCGCGATCTTTTCTTGCTCCCTTTCCCCGCCCGTTTTCAATTTCGGGCAATTCCTTGATTCCGCACAAAGAAGAATTATTTTGTGTCTGAGATGATTTCACCTGAAAAATTCACATTGAAGGCTCAGGAAGCCATTCTGGAGGCACAAAACGCGGCTAGCGACGGCGGAAATCAGGTGATTGACCTGCCCCATCTGTTCGCGGCCCTTGTAAGTCAGCCCGGGATGCCGACCAAGATTCTGGAGCGACTGGAATCCGACCCCCGGGAACTTGCGCGGACGGCCGCCGAGCAGATATCCAAGCTTCCCAAGGTAAAAGGGGCATCTGACCAGATATACATGAGCAGGGAACTTGATTCTGCCATCCGGTCGGCCGACAAGGAAGCGCACCATCTTGGAGACGCGTACGTGAGCACTGAACATCTTCTGATTGGAGTTGTTTCTCACGCCTCCGGGGCTCTGGGAACCGGATTTTCAGAATCAGGGATGACTAAGGAAGGGATCTTAAGAGTACTGAAAGAACTGAGAGGTAACCAGACAGTGAACACGCAGAATCCTGAAGACACCATGGAACCGCTTCGCCAGTACGGAAAGGACTTCACCGAACTTGCCCGAAGCGGGAAGGTAGACCCGGTAATAGGAAGGGATGACGAGATAAGGAACGTGATACGGGTGCTCCTTCGAAGAACGAAGAACAACCCTGTACTCATAGGGGAACCCGGAGTGGGGAAAACCGCCATAGTCGAAGGGCTCGCCCAGCGTATAGTTGACTCCGATGTTCCCGAGGGACTTAAGGACAAAAAATTGATTTCCCTAGATCTGGGATCCCTGCTTGCAGGAGCAAAGTACAGGGGACAGTTCGAGGAGAGACTCAAGGCTGTACTGAAGGAAGTCACGGAATCCCAAGGGGAGATAATTCTTTTCATAGACGAGATACACACCGTAGTTGGAGCCGGAGCAGCCGATGGGGCGATGGACGCGTCAAACATGCTAAAGCCGGCCCTTGCGCGTGGAGAACTTCACTGTATAGGTGCGACCACTCTTGATGAATACAGAAATCAGATAGAAAAGGACGCAGCCCTTGAGCGGAGGTTTCAGCAGGTCTACGTCGATGAACCCTCCGTTGAGGAAACCGTATCGATCCTAAGGGGTCTTAAGGAAAAGTACGAGGTTCACCACGGGGTAAAAATTAAGGACGAAGCCCTTGTTGCCGCCTCCCAGCTTTCAAACAGGTATATCTCCGGGCGGTTTCTGCCTGACAAGGCCGTTGACCTGATGGACGAGGCTTCGGCGCGGCTCAAAATGGAAATTGACTCTGTGCCGACGGATATAGACGAGATAAAAAGGAAGATAATGCGCCTTGAGATAGAAAGGGAGGGATTCAGAAAAGAGCAAGATCCTGAACTTCTGGGAAAGGTTAAAGAGATTGAAAAAGATCTCTCAGGACTGAAAGAGGAAGCGGAGATACTTGAAGCGCACTGGCAGAAAGAAAAAGACTGCATATCGAGGATAAGAAAGACCAAGGAGGAAATAGAAACCGGAAGAATGGATGCGGAGAGAGCACAGAGAGAGGGAGATCTCTCCCGCGCATCGGAATTTCTTTACGGCAGAATCCCGGAGCTTGAAAAGGATATGGAGAACCTCGGTGTGGAGCTCTCCGAAATACAGAGCCAGAGGAAAATGCTTCGCGAGGAAGTGAGTGCCGAGGATATAGCCGCGGTTGTGTCGAAATGGACGGGAATACCAGTATCAAGCCTGGTTGAAGAGGAGGTCGAGAAACTCGTTCACATGGAAGAAAGACTCTCGAAGCGGGTGGTGGGACAGCCGGAGCCCATAAGACTGGTCTCAAATGCGCTTCGCAGGTCAAGGGCCGGGCTCTCCGATCCGAAAAGGCCGATAAGCTCGTTCATGTTTCTCGGGCCCACGGGGGTCGGGAAGACCGAACTTGCCAGATCACTTGCCGAATTCATGTTTGATGATGAAGACGCGATCGTACGGATTGACATGAGCGAGTATATGGAGAAGCACTCGGTATCAAGACTGATCGGAGCCCCTCCCGGATATGTCGGATACGAGGAAGGAGGACAGCTCTCGGAAACCGTGAGGAGACGACCCTACTCCGTGGTGCTTTTTGACGAAATAGAAAAAGCGCACTCCGATGTGTTTAACCTGCTTCTTCAGATTCTTGACGACGGAAGACTCACCGACGGACAGGGAAGAACCGTTGATTTCCGCAACACCGTAATAATAATGACCTCAAACCTGGGGAGCCAGCACATACAGGAGTCGTCAGGAGACAGCGAGGAAATGGAAAATAAGATAAACGAGATGCTCAGAAATTATTTTCGTCCCGAGTTTCTAAACAGAATTGACGAAGTTGTCATATTCAGCGCCCTAACAAGAACAGACCTCATTGAGATAGCCGAGATCCAGATTGGGTACCTGAGAGAGAGGCTTGCAGAGAAAAATCTCGCCATAGAACTCTCCGAGAAAGCCGTTACAAGACTGGTTGATATTGGTTACGATCCCGTTTTCGGGGCAAGGCCCCTTAAACGCGCCGTACAGAAATATATACAGGACCCGCTTGCAAACGAGATATTGAAAGGAAATTTCAAGGGTTCGGTCACGGTAAAAGTGGATCTGGACAAAGAAGGAAACTTCACCTTCGGAAGAAGCAACTAAGTGTTGGCGGACTTTTAAGTTACCGCTTCTATGGCTTCGGAGCGGGAATGAAGCACCGACATGATCCGGTCAAAGCACGTGATCTCGAATATTTCTCTCATAGGTTTGGACAGGGAGCACACCGCGAATTTCGATTTGATGTCCTGCTGCCTTTTGGCGACAAGCAGGATCGAGCGCAGTCCCGTGCTGTTGATGTAGGTCAGCCCTTTGAGGTCCAGAACTATAGGGACTTCCTGCCCCTGGATTTCCTGGAATATCGCGTTGTGAAATTCCCGTCCACTCAGGCCTTTGATCTCGCCGGATATGCTTATTATCAGAGCTCCTTTGAGCTGATCGACCTCGATTTTAACTTCTGAGTGGCTCATTTTAAGTGCTTCTCTATACTATTCAGACGCTGCAGTATTATCTTGAATTTGCTCTACAGGGAAAATTCATTAAGCCCATGCTCACATCTTATCACACTTTTGGGCGGTGAAGCATATAAACCCGAAAATTTCCGTCCCGGGGTTCTTCTTCTTATCTCTGTTCAGCTAAAAGAGCAGCAATTTCTCCTGAGACTTCTTCTACCATAATGCTTATTCTCTCACCGGAGTTTCTATTCTTTATCTCCACCTTGCCCTCTTTCAGGCTTCTTTGCCCGATAGTGACCTGAATCGGGATTCCGAGCAGATCCGAGTCTTTGAATTTCACACCAGCGGTCTCCGCTCTGTCATCAATAAGAACATCTACTCCATCGTGGAGAAGCGCTGAATATACTTTTTCCGCTACGTCCCTCACATCCTGCTGTTTCATGTTTATCGGAAGCACGGAAACTTCAAACGGAGCTATGGGGACGGGAAATTTTATTCCGTACTCATCGTTATTCTGTTCTATCGCTGCTGCTACCGTCCTTCCTATCCCGATTCCGTAACAACCCATAACAAGCGGTTTTTCCACTCCGTTCTCATCTACGTAGGTGGCTCCCATGGCTTCGCTGTACTTGGTTCCCAGCTTAAAAACATGACCGACTTCGATGCCTCTTGACGCCTTCAGAACTCCGTTTTCAGAAACCGGGCACGGGTCCCCTTCCCTTGCCACCCTTATGTCCGCATAGGAGTCGGCTTCAAAGTCCCGCCCGGGGTTAACGCCGGTTATGTGATAGTCGCCTTTGTTGGCTCCCGTTACGGCGTTTTTCATATTGCGAACGGATTTGTCCGCAATCACCCTCACGTTCTTTCTCTTAAGTCCCACGGGTCCGCTGAATCCGAGCGGCCCTCCTGAAACTTCCAGAATTGTCTGCGGATCAGCAAGTTCTGCAACGTCACATCCGAGAAAATTTCGAAGCTTGGTTAGACTGAGCTCTGCGTCTCCCCTTACGAGCGCAACGGCCGGTTCTGTTTCGGTATGCACTATAAGAGTCTTTATCAGTTTTTCCGGACCGACTTTTAAAAGCTGCGCCACATCCTCAACCGTCTTAAGGCCCGGGGTATGGACCTCGGAGACCTCTTCAAGTCCGGAGGTTGTTCTTGCCCCTTCCCTTTCGTCTTCTGAGATGCCAATTTTTGCGAGTTCCAGATTGGCGGCGTAATCTGCCTCCGTGGAACTCATTATTACGTCTTCCCCGGTGTCGGCAGTCACCATGAACTCATGTGAGAAACTTCCGCCGATGTTTCCTGAATCGGCGGCAACCACGCTGAACGCGAGCCCGCATCTTTCAAATATACGTACATAAGCGTCGTACATTGCCTGGTAGGAACGATCCGCTCCCTCATCCGAAACGTCGAAGCTGTAGGCATCTTTCATTATGAATTCACGTGCCCTCATAACCCCAAAGCGGGGACGGATTTCATCCCTGAATTTCGTCTGTATCTGGTAAAAATTAACGGGAAGCTGTTTGTAGGAACGAATCTCCTTCCTGACTATGTCCGTTATTATTTCCTCGTGCGTGGGCCCTAGACAGAAATCCCGCTCGGCTCGGTCCTTGAAGCGAAGCAGCTCCTTTCCGTAGTAATCCCATCTGGCGCTTTCGATCCAAGGTTCAGCCGGAAGCACTGCGGGCATGAGGAGTTCTATGGCTCCTGCCCTGTTCATTTCTTCCCGCACTATGTTTTCGACTTTTCTTATGGACCTGAGTCCCAAAGGAAGGTAGTTGTAGATCCCGGCCGCAAGCTTTCTTATCATGCCTGCTCTTACCATAAGCTTGTGACTTACGATCTCGGCATCCGAAGGATCTTCCTTGACCGTGGGTATGAAATAGGAAGAAAACCTCATTCGTTTTTCTCCTTTAAAGTGATTTGAACTCAGCTGGAAAACAATTTTGTGTTTGCGGGGTTTTCAGTTCAGTTAACGTAATTTCTCTCTATTTCCTTGACAAGCTCCCCGACCAAATCGGCTTCTCTGAAAGATTTTATCAGTTTTCCGTCCCGATAAAGCATTCCCTTGCCCCTTCCCCCCGCTATCCCTATATCGGCTTCCGCGGCCTCGCCCGGCCCGTTAACAACGCAACCCAGTATGGCGACTTTAACCGGTCTTGGAAGGTTAAAACCGGAAACACCTTGCTCAACTTCAGAAACCAGCTTCTCAAGATCTATTTCAAGTCGCCCGCATCCCGGACACGAGATAAGTTCAATTCCGTTGTTCCTGATTCCAAGGGACCTCAGTATGTTCATTCCGACAACTATCTCCTCCACCGGGTCACCTGTTAAGGACACCCTTATCGTGTCACCTATCCCTTCAGCCAGAAGCGCTCCTATTCCTATGGCGGATTTCACCGTCCCCATTCCCGGGGTCCCCGCCTCGGTAACTCCGAGATGGAGCGGATATTCGGTCTTGTCCGCGAGCATTCTGTATGCGGTAATCATTTTCCTCACGTCGGTGGACTTGACTGAAATCTTTATGTCGAGAAAATCAAGGTCCTCGAGTATGCCGACATGCCTCATTGCGCTCTCAACCAAGGCCTCGGCCGTTGGGTGTTTGTGCTTTTTGAGTATGTCTTTTTCAAGAGAGCCTGAATTCACGCCTATTCTTATGGGAACTCTTCTTTCCTTGCAGGCGTCAACCACGGCCTTTATTCTGTACCTGGCGCCGATGTTTCCGGGATTTATTCTCATCCCGTCGACTCCCTGTCTTATTGATTCAAGGGCCAGTCTGTAATCAAAGTGTATGTCTGAGACAAGGGGAATTCTTATCTCTTTTCTTATCGCTCCCAGAGCCTTTGCGGCATCCATGTCGGGAACGGCGACCCTGACGATGTCACAACCCGCTTTCTCAAGTCTTTTTATCTGGGAAACCGTTGACGCAACGTCTCTCGTATCGGTAATAGTCATTGACTGAACCGAAACGGGAGCTCCCCCGCCTATTTTTACGTCGCCGATTGATATCTGCCGGGATTGCCTCATAACTTGCGGAAAATGCTATTGAATAGTTATTATAGTGTCAAGAAAGCGCAAGGCTGAATGTATGTTTCAAGTACTTTCTTGGCTCGGCTAATACCCCGGAGTCTTTATTTCTTCTGAAGAGTTCGGCAAAGTATAAGAAGTAATCTAAGCGGCATAGAGGAAAGCCGACTCAATAAGTTTTTCATAGTCATTAATAAAGAGGAAATCAGGAGGCGAGAATCATGGGGATAAAAAAGATAATTCAGATAGACAGGGGCGGTTCCTCCAAGGATAAAAGCTCCGTGTCTTTTACCAAGATTGAAAAGAAGAAAAAACCCGAAAACAGCAACGAAATAACGGAAGAGACAGTCTACGGCGCTCTTAAGGATGTGTACGACCCCGAACTTCCCGTGAGCATAGTAGATCTCGGACTTATTTACGACACCAAAATCTCCGGGCGCAACGTTCAAATCAAGATGACCCTTACCACCCCAGGGTGCGCCATGGGGGCACATATAGCAGGCCAAGCTGAAATGGCCCTTAAAAGCGCGGGAGCCGATAACGTTCTTATAGAGGTGATATGGGATCCTCCCTGGAACCCCGACATGATATCCGAGGAAGGAAAAAAGAAACTGGGTATCTCTTAGGGGGAACTTTCCGCGTGGAACTAAACAGAGAACGGATAATAAAAGTTCTTAAGGGTGTTAACTATCCGGGATTTAACCGGGACATAGTGTCCTTCGGTCTCGTAAAAGACATTCTCGTGGAAGATTCGAAGGTGACCCTCTCCATAGTACTTCCCAAGCCCGACCAGAAACTTCAGTCCACAATCGAGGAAGAAGTCCGAAAAGCCATTTTCGGCATACCCGGAGTTGAAGACCTCTCGATGAAGATCGGCTCGCGACCACAGAAGCAGATAACTGCCGATGCGGGTAGTGAAAAAAGCAAGCTTCCCGATATAAAGTACTACATAGCCGTCGCAAGCGGCAAAGGAGGGGTCGGCAAGTCAACAATAGCGACCAATCTCTCCCTGGCAATATCAAAAAAAAGACAGAAAGTCGGGCTTATGGATGCCGATATTTGGGGACCGAGCGCTCCCTTGATGATGGGAATAAGCGAAAAACCCCGCGCAACCGCCGATGATAAGATCGTTCCCATAGAGAAATTCGGCCTTAAGGTAATGTCTATCGGTTTTCTCGTGAACGAGGAGGACGCTGTTATATGGAGAGGTCCCATGGTACACGGAGCGATAAAGCAGTTTATCGAGGACGTTGAGTGGAGCGGAACGGATTACTTGGTAATTGACCTTCCTCCAGGCACCGGGGATGCCCAGCTTTCTCTGGCGCAGACGGCCCCGATAAGCGGAGGGGTGATAGTAACCACTCCGCAGGACGTAGCTCTAGTGGACGTAAGAAGAGGGATACTGATGTTTAACAAACTGAATATTCCCATTCTTGGTATAGTGGAGAACATGAGCTATCTCGATATGCCCGATGTAAACGGCAAGATAGACATATTCGGCAGGGGTGGAGGAAGACGTATGGCAGAGAAGTTTGAAGTTCCGTTTCTTGGAGAAATCCCAATCGATCCGCGGATAAGAATCGGTGGGGATAACGGAACCCCCATTGTGGAGTCTGATCCGCAAAGTGCAGCCGGAAAGGCCTTTTTTGAGATTGCAGACAGGATACTCGAATCCATAGAGAACTGACTGACAAATTTAACCACCCTGGCTAGCTTTCAGGAAGTTACCAATTAGTTGTCATCAGGAATACAGGTAGTTTTTCAATCAGGTGTATGAAGACTATGATTGCGGAATGAAAGCAATTAACTGTTTGCCAGCACCGAGCTCATCAGTGCTTCCCGGGAAGTGTGTTTTGGACGGAACCCGGTCTCTCGTGTCAGCTTCTCGTTGCTGGCCACCCACGGCCATCTTGCGTACTCGATCCCGCACGCGGGAGAATCTCTTTGCAGTCGCAGCATCCATGTTACCCACGTGATGACCGCGAGAAGCGGCGCTGGAAGGATAATCGCGCGTCTACCCGCAATGCTTGCAATCTCGCTATAGGCAACGGTTCCCTCTCCCGTGATGTTGAACACCCCGGAGGCAGGCTTCAGCAGGCACAGCTCAAAGGCGTCTAGCAGGTCGTCCAGATGGATGAACTGCATCTGCGGGTCCGCACCGAGAACGCGGACGCTCGCCAGTCTGAAAAAGACCTCAGTAACGAAGTTCTCGCATTGGGGCGCCATTACTGTGCACCCCCGCAGTATGGTGACGCGGGAGTTGGGATTGTTCATTGCGAATGTTTTCAGCTTGAGTTCCGCTGCGGCCTTGTTCTCAGCGTACTGGAAGCCTCGGACGGGCCTGACGGGTGATTCTTCGGTATACGGCTCCTCAGTCCCGGAACGGGCGCCGTACACAGTGGTGCTGCTGAGGTAGACAAGGTGTTTTATGCCGGCAGCCCAGCAGTCATGTATCACCTGGGCCGTACCGCTGACATTCACCCTGTGCGCTGCCTTGCGGTCATGTCCGGGCTGCAAGAGAAAGGCCAAGTGGACAACCGCGTCAACCCGGTACTTTCGAAGAATGTCCGCAGTCGACTCCCGGATGTCCTTCTGGAATGCCGTGACTTTCGGATAGGATATGTCTAGCGGGAGACAGTCAAGCGCTATAACTCTGTCCACATGGTCTGATTGTGCTAGTCTCTTCACCAGCCTTGAGCCGATGAACCCGGCCGCGCCCGTCACGGCGACAGTTTTCTTCTTGCTCATGAAATCCTCGTATTTTCTCGTCTATCTTCCGTTTCGTGGTCTACTGCTCGAATGTAGTCCGGCACGGTAGTCAAAAAAGGTACCTCCCGCGGGCAGCCAAGTATATAACCCCCTAATCAATTTCTTTTAATCTCAAGTAGTATTATAATGAGCATGAGAAAATCGGAGTTTTTACCTTCATGAGCGCGGAAAAAGATCTTTACGCGGTGCTCGGCGTACCGCGAAACGCGACGCAGGACCAGATAAAGAAAGCGTACAGAGACCTCGCGAGGAAACACCACCCCGACATGAATCAGGGGGACAAAAGATCCGAGGAGAAGTTCAAGGAAATTCAGCACGCTTACGAAACCCTCTCCGACCCCGAGAAGAAAAAAACCTACGACATGTTCGGAACAAGCAGTTTCGGTGGACAGAGAACAGGCGGAGGAAATTACAGGCAGTATTCACGGGGATTTCCTGACATAGATGAAATCTTTAAAGATATCTTTTCGCAGGGAGGAGGGGCTTACGGTATGGGTGGAGCGAGGGGAAGTTTCGGAGATGTTTTTGATTTCAGTAACGTGCGACAGCAGCCGAGAAGACCGAAAAACATTCAGCATACTTTAACCCTTGGTTTTGAAACCGCGGTAAAAGGTGGGGAAAAAGAGCTTCTGGTTAAGTCGCCCGAGGGCGGAACCAAGAAAATAACAGTCAAGATTCCGGCCGGGGTGAAAACCGGGTCCAAGGTAAGATTGCCGGGCAAGGGAGAGCAAATAAACTCCATGGCCGGAGACCTCATTCTCGAAATAAAGGTCTTGTCCCATCCGGTTTTTAGAAGAGAAAACGACGATATATATATTGATCTTCCGCTAACAGTCTATGAGGCGGCCCTGGGAACGCTGATCGACGTGCCGACCATAGAAAGTCCTGTAAAACTTACTATCCCTCCCGGCGTGGGAAGCGGCACGAAAATGAGGCTCAGAGAAAAGGGAGTGAAAAATCCCAAGACCGGCGAACGGGGAGATCAATTCGTAGTTATTCAGATAGCAATGCCGGAGGAATCCAGCGAGGATATGAAGAAACTCATGGACGAGATTAAAGAGAAATATCCCTACGACCCTAGAAAAAAACTCCTCCAGTATCTATAATTGATCCAACGGCGTTAAGAACTTACCTGTAAGGAGAGTGGTTTATCGTGAGCGGTGAAAAAGAAGAATTAGAGATGGACTTTTCGGGCTTTATTCTCTCATTAAACGCCTCGGCCCTCATTCATCTGGGTGAAATTCCCGATCCCCACTCAAAAAAAAGAGAAGTTAACATTCCGGCCGCCAAGCACACCATAACCATACTTGAGATACTTGCGGAAAAAACCGAAGGGAATCTGACTGAAGAGGAAAAGCAGCTTCTTGACGACATGATTTACAATATTCGCATGAAATACGTAAAGTCCCTGAGCTGATTCCCCCTTCTACATGGTTGAGAGCCTAAGAAACTCTGCGTATCTTTGCTCTATCTCCTCTTTCCGTAGCGAGCCCAGACGTCTTACGCTGAAATCCTCAACCGTAAAGGAAGCCAGCACACTCCCGTAGGCAACCCCTTTTTTGAAACCGGCAAAGTCAAGGTCCTTACCTCGAGATGCTACGTAGCCCATGAATCCCCCGGCAAAAGTATCTCCCGCTCCCGTCGGGTCAAGCACTTGCTCAAGCATGTAACTGGGGGCGAAAAACAGGTCCTCTCGAGAAAAAAGCAAGGCCCCGTACTCTCCTCTTTTCACAATCAGAAATTCCGGTCCCATGTCCATTATCTTTCTCGCCGCTCTGACCATTAATGGTTCTTCGGATAGCTGTCTTGCTTCAGAATCGTTTATTATGAGAATGTTGACTCTGCCGAGGAGTGTCTTCAGTTCCTGCAGTTTGTTGTCTATCCAGAAGTTCATGGTGTCGCAGGCCACAATTCGGGGTGAGCTTACCTGCTCAAGGACCTTCAACTGGATCTCAGGATCCGTGTTGGCCAAGAAAAGATAGTCGGCATTTCTGGATTTCTCGGGAACCACGGGGTCAAGTGATCCCAGAACACCAAGGGTGACGGAGACAGTTTCCGGATCTTTCATATCATAGTCGTATCTTCCTTCCCATCTGAAGGTTTCTCCGTCACTGCTGACCGTTACTCCCTCCGTATCAATGCCCCTTGAGCGAAGCAGCTCGGAATGAGCCTGGGGAAAATCCTCTCCAACGGAGGAAACCATATGAACATCCGTAAAATTACGGGCCGCCAGAGAGAAATAACAGGCAGACCCGCCGAGAACGTTTTCTTCTCTTCCAAAAGGTGTTTCTATGGTGTCAATTCCTACTGACCCTACAACGACGATGCTCATTGAGACCTCTACATGTATTTTTTCACGATAAGTTCAAATCTGTGGGAATTATATACTTGACTAACCATCTGGCTGTCTCGCATCAATTTCACGGGTCGTCGGAGTCTGTTTACTACCAGAACACTCCTCGCCGTGCAGTTGCGCCATTCCCAGACGCCTTATGTTAATCGTAGCGTTCGTGTCCGCATTGGACATAAACCCGCAACTCACACACAGGAACCGCTGTTGAGTTTTGCGGTTCTCTCTATCCACGTGCCCACAATGCGAACACGTCTGACTTGTATATGCGGGATTTACTTCTATCAGTCTCCCGCATTTGTACTCCAAGTTTCTTCTTACCTCTCCCAAGGCGGTATCCAGCATTGCCCTGTTAAGCCCCGCCTTCTGCCTTACGTTCTTCCCCGGGTTCTCTATCGTGCCTTTTGCCGAGGCTGTCATGTTATTTACCTTCAGGTTTTCCACGACTACCGTCCCGGATTTTCCGGCAATCTTCTGGGTAGTGTGATGAACCCAGTTCTTGCGGACGTTGGCGATATTTCTGCTTACCTTCGCAAGTTTCTTCTTCGTGTCCCTACGCCTGCCAGAACCCTTGAGCTGTCTCGCCATTCTTCGCTGATACCGCTTCCGCCTTGCTTCCTTCTTCTTCAGGTCGGGTAGGAAGTAGAAATCCCCGTCAGAAGTGGCGATTTGCCGGACATTCATGTCAACGCCCAGAACCTCGCCATCATCAGGTCTCCGCTCCACCTCTACCTCATAGGAAACAAACGCTCTCCACCTGTGTCCGTCATGGCGAAGTCTAATCTGCTTCGGTATGCCCTCATAAGGAAAACCTCCCTCTCGGGTCAGAGTTACCCAGCCAACTCCCTGAATACGCAGCAGACTGTACTTCCTGCTGCGTTTCTCTATCCTGAACTGCCCCGTGCTGGGGAGCGTGAAGCCTGGAGCATGACGATTTTTGCTGTGAGGCTTGGGAAAGCCTTTCCTGCCCGCCATTGCTTCTCCAAGTGCGTCAGCGAAATACTTGAGCGTATGTTTTACAGGGTTGGCGGGAAGTTCCCCCAGCCACTCCGTCTCATGCCTTAGCTTGGTGAACTCCACCCCGAGACTGAAATAACTGGTCTGCGGTCTCTCACCCTTGCCGTTCTTAAACGCCTGATAGTCGGCAAGGTTCCTCTCCCTGAAATGATTCCACACGTACCGGCAAGCCCCGGCTATCTGGAACATCTTTCTCGCCTTCGCCCTCGTGGTTGGAAGAACAACAAACTCTACTGTGCGTATCTCCTTAGTCATTTTTGTCGCAGATTAGTCAAATATATAATTCCAAATCTATTCTTTGTCTCTTCAGTTATGCAGTCCGGGGACGTTATTATAGAGTGACCCAGGGCGCCCCCGCAAGGACACTCCCTTTCATCGGGGATAGTGCCAGCTACGGCGGCCACTATTTTTTTTGCGGCTTCAACGTTTTTATTCATGATTTCGATTATGTCCGAGACCGTAACGTCGTCATGATCTTCGTTCCAACAGTCATAATCAGTGCAGAGGGCTATCACGGAATAGCAGATCCCGGCTTCCCTGGCAAGTTTCGCTTCCGGCATCGCGGTCATTCCTATTATGTCCGCTCCCCATTCTCTGTACAGATGGCTCTCCGCCTTGGTGGAGAACTGAGGGCCTTCAATACAAACATAGGTTCCTCCCGAGTGGACCGTCTCACCGCAGCCAAGCGATGCTTCCCGCAGACAATCCGACAGCACGGAACACACAGGGTCGGCCATTGAAACGTGGGCTACTATGCCACCTTCAAAAAAGGTGGAAGGCCTGCGTTTAGTGTTATCGATGAACTGATCGGGTATCACTATGTGTCCCGGCTCTATTTCCTCTTTTAAGCTCCCCACGGCGCTTACAGATATAATCCGCTCGACTCCCATGGCCTTCATCGCGTATATGTTCGCCCGGAAATTTATCTCAGACGGGGATATTGTGTGTCCTGTCCCGTGTCTTGGAAGGAAAACCATCTGCACGCTACCGAGGGTTCCCGTAAGCAAGCTTGAGGAGGGGTCGCCCCATGGAGTCTCCATGGAAACGGTTTTAACGTCCGAAAGCCCTTCCATTTCGTAAAGACCGCTTCCGCCCATTATTCCTATAGTTTTCAAACTTCCGTCTCCATCTGCCGGGATGTCGGCTTCGCGACGATAATCACCCTTTTCTCACCTGAAAAAGGCAGTTCAAGCTCTTTTGTCAAAAGAAGTTCCATATATTCCGGATACCGGTTCGCGTAATCTTCCCATTCCTTCTTTCCCCGGGGTCCTTTCATTATAACCATCTCCCCTTCTATATCTAGATAAGAAGTACCGAGAGCCACGACAGTGCCGACGCTCCCAAGAGCCCGGAACGTCACCCGGTCAAAACCCCCTCTCATCCCTCTATCTACTTCCTCGGCTCTCCCATGGTGAATATCAATACCGTTGAGTCCGAGAGATCTTTTCACGTCCTTTAAAAAGGCAACCTTCTTTCCAACCGACTCAAGAAGCGTAACGTTAAGGGACGGGTCGTGGATAGAAAGCGGAATTCCGGGAAAACCGGCCCCCGTTCCTATGTCAATCACCCTTGAGCCGGGGGGCATGAATTCAGCCACTGTAAGGGAATCAATCAGGTGCTTGATTATGATTTCTCGGTCAGTGAGAACCGAACTCAGGTTTATGCGCCTGCCCCACTTGCGTAGCAGGTCAACATAAGAGAGGAAAAGATCGGTCCTGATGTTTTCAATACCTATTTGGTCTGCGCCTTCTATAAGAAGTCGTTCGTTAGTCATTTTGATTCGCGAGCGTCAACATCGCTTATTCCCTTGAAGGCGAAGGTAAGGAATCCTGTGTGTGCCACGGTTCTGTTATCTGGGCGGGTCTTCCCCTTTTTCACCTGATAGTTCCTCATTATAAGCTCTACCGTTTCGATTCTCACAAAACCCGTTTCCTCAAGCGATTCCGCAGTTCTTTCCACCTGGTTGTATGTTGGGGAAATGCTCGCGATTCTCCCTCCGGAGGCAAGAGCCTCGTAAGCCGCCGGAATTCCATACCATGGAGAAGGGAGATCAAGTATCGCGACATCGACATCTTTTTCCTTAAAACCTTCCCTGGCATCGCCACAGTTAAATTCCACGTATTCAGAAAGCCCCGCCCGTCGTACGTTATCTTTGGCATTATTCATGAACTGTTCTCTTTTCTCGTACGTATAGACTTTTCCGGAAGGGGCCACCGAATTCGCAAGCGCGATGGTAAGAGCTCCTGAGCCGGTTGCGGCTTCAACAACCCTGGCTCCCGCTCTCACGTCTGTTTTAAAGAGAATCAAGGCCGCATCCTTGGGATAAACGATCTGCGTAGCCCTTCTCACCTTCATAATCTTCTGTTCCACAGTAGGGTTAAGAAGTACAAAATCGTTTCCAAGGCTTGAGACTATCGTTTCTCCCCATTCTTTTCCCAGCGCGGTGGAGAGGTCGAGTATCCCCATGTGAGAACTGAACGACTTGCCCTCTTCTACCACCACCATGAAGCTCTTGTTGTCGGGTGAAACGAGGAGAATGGTATCGCCGGATTTTATTTTCATGAAAGACGTTTCACCCTCCCTGCACTTATAAAATATTTATAGGTAAAGATAATGCACCCCGCAAACATGAACATTCCCGTTATCGAATACATGTTCGAAAAACCGTAATCTCGCGCTATGAGTCCGAGAGCGAAGGCAAAAAAGTTTATCCCAATGCTAAAAGACATGTTAAACGCTCCCATCGCAGTTCCCCTTTCATCATCAAGAGCTCTGTCGATAATCATCGCGCTTATGGTGGGATAGAGAATTCCGTAACCCAGGCTGAAGACGAAAGAAACCAGAACAGCGCTCAAAGTAGAGTTTATGGAAAAAATCATCAGCAAGGACGACACCATGATAAGCATTGAAGGCAGGGCTATTTTCCTTCTCTCAACAATATCTGGAAGCTTTCCTCCCAGGATCCTGATTAATATGACGGTTACCGAATATGTAAGAAAAAAGCTCCACGCATGAATTCCGTTTTCCTCAAGAAAAACGGAGAAAAAATTAAGCATGCTTCCAAGCCCCACGGCAATTATAAGATTGACCAGCAGAAGCACACGGAACCTCTCGGAGAAAACAACGTCGAAAAATCCGCTGAAAATGGATTTCTCGGATACCCTGAAGTTCCCCTCCCGCGAAAGAAAACACAGAATAAAGGCAAGCAGGCTAAACAAGGAGGTATAGAGAAAGAAGGTCGAGTAGCTGAATCTTTCGATCACAATTTCTCCGATAGTAGGTCCGACCGAGTAAGAAGCTATTGTGAAGGCTCCAAAAATGCCGAGTCCGTAAGCTCTTATTTCACTGGGAACATAATCGGAGACCGCAGTAGCGGCTGAGGTGAAGAAAAAAGCGAAAGCAATTCCCTGCATGAGTCTCAGGAGAAATATCTTTACGTCAATATCCGATATAAAAATATAGAGAAAGGAAACCAAAAACATCAGAAAAGAGCCTGCAAGCATGAACCTTCTTCGCCCGTAGTGGTCTATCAGATAAGCTGCGAAGGGGATAGCTCCTATTGAAGTTATGCCAAAGGTGCCCATGACATAGCCTATGAGGGCCTCGTCACCCCCGATATCTTTTATGAAAAGCGGAAGCAGGAAAAAAGAGGAAAAATTGCAGAAAAAGAAAAAATTTCCCAAAGTGACGAGGGAAAAATCTCTGTACTTTTGTGCAAAAGACATCCTAAATGGTGACCCGAAAAAAGAAAGTGAGAAAGGGAGTTTACATGATTTTATACTTTCTATCAGGACAACTGTAATTTTTTGACATGAAAAGGGTCCGTGATATAATACGGCATCTTCTGAGCCGTTAGCTCAGCTGGTAGAGCAACTGCCTTTTAAGCAGTGGGTCACAGGTTCGAATCCTGTACGGCTCAATTCTTGCCGTCCCCGTCGTCTAGTCAGGCCTAGGACATCGGCCTTTCACGCCGGTAACAGGGGTTCAAATCCCCTCGGGGACGCCAGAAATAATCCCCGGCCTCAATTCGCTAGGTGTTTTCTATACTACGGAGTCAAGTCTTAACAAGAAGATGGGTTAAAACCGGCTTAAACTCTAGACATACTTTTCGTATTCTTTCTCGAAAAGCTCCGAAAGAGTACGAGCCTTGTGATCATATTCGTCCGGATCATCCCATGAAAGTCGAGGCTGTAGAAGAGTTGAATCAACTCCAGGGCAATCAACCGGCACGGAGAGGTCAAGTATAGGAACTTTGACAAACTCTCTGTCGTCAAGCAAACCGCTTACGGCTGCTGTAACAAGAGCTCTTGTGGATGGAAGAGGCATTCTCTTGCCGACCCCGAAAGGCCCGCCGGAAATTCCGGTATTTAGAAGCCATACGTTTACTTTGTGTTTTTCCATTCTCTCTTTCAGCATCGCTCCGTAGAACTTCGGGGGTCTTGGAAGAAAAGGAGACCCGAAACATGAGCTGAAAGTCGCCTGAGGTTTACTCACTCCCCTCTCGGTGCCGGCAACTTTCGCCGTGTAGCCCAGAAGGAAATAACGCATGGCTTGGTCGGAATCAAGCTTTGATATAGGGGGCAGGACTCCGAAAGCATCATAGGTAAGCATGAAAATACTTTTGGGAATACTGCCTATTCCTTCCGGAACAATATTTTCGAGCATATCAATCTGGTATGCCCCGCGGGTATTCTCCGTATACCTGTCGCTGTCAAAATCTATCTTTCCTGTTTCCGGATCAAGTTCGACATTTTCAAGAACCGAACCGAACTTAAGCGCTGCTTGATAAATCTCGGGTTCTGTAGTCGGGCTAAGCTTTATGGTCTTCGCATAACAGCCACCTTCGAAATTAAAAACCCCTTCATCAAACCAGCCATGTTCGTCATCTCCGATAAGCGCCCTTTCGGGATCAGCAGAAAGCGTGGTTTTCCCAGTTCCCGACAATCCGAAGAAAAGCGCCACATTTCCGTCCTTTCCGATGTTTGCCGAACAGTGCATTGGAAAAACGTTTCTTTCCGGCAGAAGAAAATTCATGGCGGCAAAAACGGATTTTTTCATTTCTCCCGCGTAGCGTGTACCACCGATAAGGGCAATTCTTCGGCTTAGGTTAAGAAATATAAAGGTTTCGCTGTTAAGACCGTATTTTTCTGGGTTGTCTGCCTTAAAACCCGGGGCTGAAATGACTGTAAAACCCACTTCCTTATGCGGAAGCTCAGAAACGCCGGGTCGTATGAAGAGATTATTTACGAAAAGATTGTGCCAGGCGAATTCATTAATCACCCTCACGTTTGTTCTGTAGTCCGGATGAGCGCAGACCTGCAGGTCTCTCACGAAAACGTCCTTCCCCTTGAAATAATCCATCACCTTCTCGTAAAAGTGATCAAATACCTCTGGTGATACGGGCTTGTTTACCGCTCCCCAGTCTATATTTTTTTCCGTGGAGGGCTCCTTTACCACAAATCTGTCCTTGGGGGATCTTCCAGTATGAGGGGAGGTGTAGCCTACAAAAGTTCCACTCTCGCCAATGTGTCCTTCGTTTCTCTTGATCGCCTCTTCGTAAAGCCTGGGAACGGAAAGGTTGTAGTATACTCCCGAAGGTTTCTTAAGCTGGTGTTTTTCTGAAAGCTCCTTTTCGATTGAAAAATTCTCGGACATGGTCGTTGCCTCCAAATTC
>VXTZ01000026.1 GCA_009837205.1 Candidatus Dadabacteria bacterium
CTGAGAGAAAACCAGTTTCCCCGTGTACATGACATCTGCCTCCTGTTATGCTGATGGATACATGTATCATGGGAAAACAGATTTTGAACTTCAAGTCGGACGCATCTATTAATGGCTGTTTTGTCGCTATAATCAAGTGGTTACAATACACTCAGCTCAAAACGTTGGGACAGCAGTGTATCCCACGATTTTATATACAGATGGTTTATTAAAATCTTATTTATCTTTTGTTCAATGCAAGTGAAGCCTTGCAGAGGAATAAACAATCCAAGTAAAAAGACATTCGAGGGAAATCCGCCAACCGTAACATTGTGCCGTTTTCCCCTGATATAAAACGAAATTCCCGACCGCGCATTTCTAAAAAATCCGTTTTTGTGTAGATTGATTACCTACCGAGTCGCGACGGTTCATATGTTTGGAGAATGCAATCCAGTGGCCGGGCCCGTACGACTGGGGCTTGCGAACTCCGCCAGGCCCGGAAGGGAGCAACGGTAGCAAAAACCTCCGTGCGTTACGGATACCTGGTCGCTGGTTTTAATAAAATGGCATATAGAGTACTCGCCCGCAAGTGGCGCCCCCAGACTTTCGAAGACCTGATAGGTCAGGAATTCCCCGCCGTCACCCTCAGAAACTCAATCGAATCCGGGAAGATAGCCCACGCACTGCTTTTCGCCGGCCCGAGAGGCACGGGAAAGACATCCACGGCGAGAATCGTCGCCAAGGCCATAAACTGCGAGAGAAAAGACGGGGGGAAATTCCCTTGCTCAACCGAGCAGTGCTCAATCTGCGAGGGGATATCGGAGGGAAAATCGCTTGACGTGCAGGAGATCGACGCCGCTTCGCACACGGGCGTGGCCGATGTTCGCGAGATCATAGAGAGCGTCAAATACTCCCCCGCTTCCGCGAGAAAAAAAGTCTACATAATCGACGAAGTGCACATGCTCTCCCAGTCGGCCTTTAACGCCCTCCTTAAGATAATGGAAGAGCCCCCGGAGCACGCGATTTTCATACTGGCGACTACGGAAGCCCACAAGGTTCCCCCGACCATCATGTCCCGCTGCCAGAGATACGATTTCAAGAAAATACCTGTCGAGAAAATAAAGGAGTCTCTCGAGAAAATAACAAAGGCGGAGGGGATAAAAATCGATACGGAAACCCTCTACCTGATCGCAAGGGAATCTGAGGGAAGCATGAGAGATTCACTGAGCCTGCTTGACCAGCTGACCGTGTCCTTTGAAGACAGGATAACCCACAAGGACGTAATAAGCCTGCTCGGCATACCGGATAACGAATCGCTTAAAAGCATCCTGAGAGCCGTTTTCGCGAAGGAACCGGCAAAATGCGTGGAGCTCGTGCGAAACGCCGCGTCAAAAGGGATAAGCCCCAGGAGAATGGCCCAGGACATCATTTACATGTTCAGGAACCTGCTCTACCTTAAGATCTGCGGCAAGGATTTTACCTCCGACCTGTCCCCGGATGAAAAGGACGAGCTTTCAGAACTGGTAAAAGACGAATCCACGGAAACCGTGGAGCTTCTTTTTAACGTAATAATCGACGGGGGAGAGAGAATACGCAGCTCCTTTTACCCGGAAATCGTGCTTGAGCTTGCGCTTGTAAAGATGAGCACTGTCGGAAAAGTAGAGAAGATAGACAACATTCTGAAAAGGCTTGAGAGACTGTCTCCGCAGGCTTCCGGCACGGGAAAAACACCTAGCTCCCCGGGAGGACAGACTAGAACCGCGGAGCGCCGTCCCGAGAAACAGGAAGACAAACCCGCGGAGAAAGAGAGCAGGCACGTTGAAGAAAAAGGCACGGGGGAAAACGAAAAACCGGCAAAGCAAACACCTGCGTCTGCGGCCGGGGAGCAAACCTCGGGCGACGATCCCGTAAAACAGGAGATCGTCGACTTTGTGCACGGCAAAGACAAGTTCTTAGCGAAAAAGCTTGCCCAGGCCCACCTGCTTGAAGTAAAGGGAAACCGGGTGAGCGTGAAATTTCTTAAAAACGGCATAAATCATGAAAAAGAGCTTAAAAAATCGAGAGAGCTGAGAAAGATACTAAAGGAAATGCTCGGCGTTGAGAGAATAAGGCTCGATATCGATACCATAAACGACGAGGAAATTAACGGGACCGGCGGAGCCTCGAGAAAGCCTGATCCCGCGGAGGACGAGATAGTTAACTACGCAATCCGACAGTTTGACGCCAGCGTGATAAAAAGAAAAAATTTAAGCTAGGGGTGAAAAAAATGAAATTAGGCGGAAACATGAAAAACATTATGAAGCAGATGGGGAAGATGAAGGAGCAGATGGAGCGCCTTCAGAACGAGGCCGGGGAAAAAACCGTGGAAGCTTCTTCCGGAGGCGGAATGGTCACGGTTACGGCAAAGGCCAAAGGAGAGATATCATCAATAGTCATAGAGCCCGAAATAATAAGCGAAACCGACATTGAGATGCTCCAGGACCTTGTGACCGCCGCCGTGAATGAGGCCCTTTATAAAGGACAGGAGCTTATGAAAGACGAAGTCTCGCGCTTCACCGCCGGCATGGGGCTTCCGCCGGGGCTTATCTGAGATGCCAAGAACCGGCCTTCCCGAGCCGATCTCAAGACTAATAGAAGAACTTTCCAAGCTTCCGGGAATCGGCGAGAAAAACGCGACACGCCTTGCATTTCACATATTCCGATCATCGGAAGCCTACGCGCGCAGCCTCTCAAGCGCAATAATCAGAACCAAATCCGACGTAAGCACATGCAGCACGTGCTTTAACTTCACGGAAAAGGATCCGTGCGCGATCTGTTCGGATCCTTCAAGAGATCCGCAGGTCCTCTGCGTCGTCGAAGAACCGCTTGACCTGCTGGCCATAGAGAGAAGCGGGGAGTTCCGGGGAAAATACCACGTCCTCCACGGGGTAATCTCCCCCCTTGAAGGCGTGGGCCCAGAAGACCTCCGGATAAAAGAACTCATAACAAGAGCGAGGCATGAAAATATAAGAGAGATAATAGTCGCGACCGGCACAAACGTCGAAGGCGAAGCCACCGCGGTTTACCTCTCAAGAACAATAAAGCCCCTCGGGATCAAAACCTCGAGAATAGCCTACGGAATACCCGTCGGTGGAGACATAGAGTTCATAGACGAACTCACGCTCGGCAAGGCGCTTCGGGACAGAAAGGAAATGTAACGTAAGGCCTCAGCCGTCGCCGGGAGTTCTCCTCGACACGATCGCAGCCTCAAAAACCAGCCAGACGGCAAGAACGAGCATTATCGCCGAGAGGCTGAAAAGAAGCGTGTTATCCAGAAAATACTTAAGGTTGAAAAATATGGAGGCAGTAGTCATGGCCACCAGAAAAACCATCGGCACAAGCGTGTAGATAAACGGTTTTTTCGATCTTCTTAGGTAAAGGGTAATCAGAAGCAGCGTGATTCCGGCTATCAATTGGTTTGTAGCGCCGAAAAGAGGCCAGAGCAAAAACCCGCCCGAGCCTGGCCCCTTGCCGGGAACCTGCGCGAAAAGTGCGAGAGCAAGCGGAGGCACGATGGCGAAAAACGCCCCGATATACCTGTTTTTAAGAGCCTTTATTCCGTAGGCCTCCCCAAGTTCGCCTATAACGATCCTCTGTATCCTGGCTCCGGTATCAAGGGAAGTGGCCGCAAAACTTATCACTATCACGCTTATAAGGGTAGTTCCCAGCACCTCGGGGATATGGATTGGGGTAAGAAAGCTCGAAGTTCCCATGACGAAATTCGCTATGCCGCCGCTTGATGCCGATTCCCACGAATGATAGTGCTCAAGCCATTCACTGCGCTCTATTCCCGCCGCGACCGCTAGAGTCGCTATCATGGCTAACGTGCCCTCCCCCAGCATACCCCCGTAACCCACGAATCTTGAATCCTTCATCCTGTCAAGCTGCTTCGAGGTAGTTCCGCTCGCGACAAGACCGTGGAATCCGCTTACCGCTCCGCACGCAATGGTTATGAAAAGAAACGGAAGCAGGGGAAGTCCGTCGGCGGCGAAATTAATAGCCGGGGCCTGCATCTCGGGATGCGCCACCATTATCCCCGTTATCAGTATCGCGAGACCTACGAAAAGATGGATTCCGTTTATGTAGTCCCTGGGCTGAAGAAGCATCCACACGGGAAGAACCGAAGCCACGAAGGAATAAATCATGAGAATGATTACCCAAGTCACCACCTGGCTTCCCATAACCTCGGGGATAGTCAGGGGAACTTTGGTCCCCGCCCAGACCATGAAATAAAGAAGCGCAAGCGCGATTATCGATGGCCACAGGATGGGAACCCCTCTTTTGTAGAAGAGAAATCCTATAACAAGTGCCACCAGTATCTGGAAGTTCACGGGAAGCACGCTTGCGGGAAAGCTTACGAAAAGAACCGCGATTGCGTAGGCGAAAACTGCTATCACGAAAAAGACCAGAAAGCAGACCATGAGAAGAAAAAGGGTTCTTCCCCTCGGACTTATGAATATGCCGGCTAGGTCCCCGACGGATCTTCCCCTGTTTCTCGCCGAGATAACCAGAGCGCCGAAATCATGAACGGCCCCGATGAAAATCGTTCCGAACACAACCCAGATAATCGCCGGAACCCACCCCCAGAACACGGCTATGGCCGGTCCTATTATAGGAGCGGCTCCCGCTATGGATGCAAAATGATGGCCGAAAAGAATGTGTCTGCCGGCGGGCACGTAATCCACGCCGTCCCGTAACTGGTGGGCAGGGGTAGGCTCCCCTTCTCTTACTCCGTAGACTTTTTCTGAGATGAACTTCGAGTAATACCTGTACCCGATCAGGTAAAGGGCTATTGCGACTATCGCTATTACGGCTGCGTTCATCCAAAGTTCTCTTAAATCAGAAAATCGCGGGTTTTATCATTATAAAGAAAAAACCGCGGTACAAAAACTTAACTGCATTTAATTAAAATTCTTTCGCATGTGCTCACTTACCTCATCCCACCTGCCGTAAAGGGCAGAGAGCTTCGCCTCGAGTTCACCTAGCTGCCTTGTTTTTTCTTCCCAGTTAGTGCTTTGGGGAAAAGTCTCGGGGTTCGCAAGCAATCTCTCCATCTCCTCTTTTTCAGTTTCGCATTCTGATATCCTGCTCTCAAGATCCGAAAGGGCATTTGACATCTGCTTTTTCGAAAGGAGCATCCAATTCTCCATGTTCTCTATGCCTTTTTCGCGAAGTTCCCTGTAAAGCCGATTGCGCCGCTCGGCCTCGAGGGCTTTTGTGGTTTTTTTCCTGGGTTCGTCGTTTTCCATCTCGGCGGGCATCTGTTCATCATCTGAGTCGCGGGATTTTTTCTCGAGAAACTCCGAGTAATTGCCTATAAAGGTCTCAACCCCTCCTCCTTCCACGTACCACACCCTGTTTACTAGGCTGTCAATGAAATACCTGTCGTGGCTTATCAGCAAAAAGGTGCCGGAATACTCCTCGAGGGCACGACGAAGTACCTCCCTAGAAGCCATGTCAAGGTGGTTCGTAGGCTCGTCGAGGACCAGAAAATTGGAACGGGAAACCAGAATCTTTAGAAGTGACAGGCGGCTTTTCTCGCCACCCGAGAGAACTGATACTTTCTTGGTTATATCGGAAGCACCGAAAAGAAACGAGCCCAGAAGCGTTCTCGCCTCGGTCTGGAAAAAAAGAGGATAAGCTCCGATGAATTCCTCGTAGACCGTGTTCTGCGGATTAAGCATCTCGTCCTGGTTCTGGGCGTAGTAACCCAGGGTTACGTTGTGGCCGAGGCGGCTCTGGCCAGAGAAACCCTCCACGCCGGCAACCATCTTGCAGAGAGTGGTTTTCCCCTCGCCGTTTTTCCCGGTAACGGCTACCCTGTCTCCTCTCTCCACACGAAGCGCGGGGGAGTTTTGAAAAACGACATTCCTTGTACCGCCGGAAACCTCATACTCCTTTGAGAAATCGCTTATCTCGTAAACCACGCGTCCCGCGCGTTCGGGGGCAGGAAAATCAAACTCAAGGGTTCTGTGGGTCTCCGGGGACGGGGCTTCGGGTTCCATTTTCTCAAGCATTTTTATCCTGCTCTGCACCTGTCTTGCCTTTGAAGCCTTGTACCTGAACCGCTCTATGAAACGACGCTGCGCCCGCAGTTTTCTCTCCTGGTTTTTAGCAGTCGCCTCGGCGACCGCGGCAAGCTGCTCTTTTCTCTCAAGGTAAGCAGAGTAGTCGCCTCGAAACTCCCTTATCCCCCCGCCTTCAAGCTCCGCGATCGTGTCAACCATGCGGTCAAGGAGGTATTTGTCGTGAGATACCAGAACCACGGTTCCGCGGTAGTTTCCAAGGTACCCTTCAAGCCACTCTATGCTTTTTATGTCAAGATGGTTGGTCGGCTCATCGAGAAGAAGAACCTCGGGTTCCAGAAGAAGTATTCTCGCAAGCTCGACCCGCATCTTCCAGCCACCCGAAAGGGAAGAAACCTTCTGGGAGAGTTGTTCCCCCGTAAAACCCAGTCCGAACAGGATTTTCTCGGCTTCGTGTACGGGTTTTTCGGAACCTTCCTCGCCTTCGTCGCGATCGCTCGTGCGGGCTGCTGAGAGCACCGTAAGATCACCTGTTCCCAGATCCATTATCTGCGGCAGGTAGCCCACGGTCAGCGCGGAGGGGACGGATGCCTGCCCTTTTTCCGGCTCCATGAGTTCCATTACGATCTCAAGCAGCGTAGTTTTACCCGAGCCGTTCGGACCTACAAGACCGTATTTTCTTCCCTTTTTTATGCTCCACTCAAGGTTTCGGAAAAGTTCCTTACCAGCGAAGGAATGACATATGCCTGACAAGCCTATCATCTCGACAAAAACAAAAAGAAACCTGATACTATTTCTCGGCGATACCCTCTTTGCTCACCGGTTGCGGATAATGAAGATACGAAAAAAGCTATCCAAAAAATCAACCGCATTCCAGATATGCCATTCGATAACGGAAGTCGAAAAAAGAAAATACGACTCCATCCAGCCCGATAACAACCCTTTTTTCGAGTTTGATTTTCTCTTCGCTCTAGAGAAATCCGGATGCGTGGGTCCGGGCACCGGATGGGAGCCGCGCCACCTTCTGCTACGCGAGGGAAAAAAGCTTGTCGGAGCGGTTACGTTCTACCTGAAAACCGATTCCTACGGCGAGTACATATTCGACTGGCAATGGGCGCGGGCCTATCAGGACGCGGGGTTAAGATACTACCCCAAGGCGGTCGCAGGAGTACCGTTTACCCCGACAACCGGCCCGAGGATAATCGTTCACAAAGACTACGATTATGAAACATGCGCGCAGGCACTCATAAAGAAACTGGTTGAAGTATGTTCTCTTAAAAGCCTCTCTTCAATACATTTTCTGTTCGTAACAGAAGAAGAGCAGGAACTGCTCTCTGACTGCGGATTTCTCTCAAGACTCACTCACCAGTACCACTGGCATAATTCGGGTTATCTCTGTTTCGATGACTTTCTCGGAGACCTTCGCTCTGGAAGAAGAAAACAGATAAAGAAGGAAAAACGCCGCCTCGGCGATCTGGGCGTTGAGATCTCGGTGCTTGAGAAAGAGCATATACAACGCGAGCACATAGACTCTATCTGGGAATTCTATGTGAACACCAACTCGAGGAAATGGGGAAGCGCCTATCTTAACAGGGAGTTTTTCGACTCGGTGTTCGAGACGTACAGGGAAAAAACTGTACTTGTGATCGCGCAGATAGATGGCCATCCGGTCGGCGGCACCATAAATTTCAGAAAAGGCGACAAGCTCTACGGCAGGTACTGGGGATGCAACATAGAGATTCCGTACCTTCATTTCGAGTGCTGTTACTACAGACCGATAGAGTTTGCCATAGATAACGGAATAAATGTCTTCGAGGCTGGCGCGCAGGGCGAACACAAGTTCCTCCGCGGTTTTGAAGCGGTACCGGTTTACAGTTCCCATCTGTTTTTCAACCCCGGGGCGCAGAGATCCATAGACAACTTCCTTCGGGAAGAAAGACCCTACATGCGATCGCTTATCTCTGAGTACAACAAACACTCCCCGCTTAAGCGGGCCCGCGGTGGCAAACCGGAAAAAATCGTATAAAATATTGCACATGTCTGAGCGCGAGAATCCGACTCATACTAGGGACCCCCAGCAGGTCGTCAGGGAGGATATCCGGGTAAAAAGGCCGGATATGTATATGATAGTCCTGCTGAACGACGACTACACCCCGAGGGACTTTGTAGTCTGGGTTCTAATGAAAGTGTTCTTCAAAAATGAAAACGACAGCAGAACCATAATGCTCGAAGCTCACACCAAGGGAAAAAGCGTCGTCGACTGCTATACCTACGACATAGCTACCACGAAGATAAGACAGGTAAAAGACCTGGCGGAGAAATACGAACATCCGCTAAAATGCATACTTGAAATCCAAAAGGCGGGAAGTTGACATGGTGGCATCAGAAGAACTCGAAAAAACCCTCTACCGAGCCTACCAGCAGGCAAAAGACCGCAAGCACGAGTTTATCACACCGGAGCATATACTCCTTGAACTCACAAGGGACAAAATCGCCGCGGAAGTGCTGATAGAATGCGACGTTGACACCGGGCTTCTCGCAAACGATCTTGAGGAGCACCTCACTAAAAACATATCCTCGATCGACTCCCCCCATCTCCCCGAACCGACCTACTCCGAAGGAAGCAAGTACATCTTCAGGGTGGCTTCAATGCACGCCGAAAGCGCGGAAAAAAAAGAAATATCCGGGGCTAACATACTGGTCGCCATGTTCAGGGTTCCCGAATCGCACGCCGTGTACTTCCTGAACCGCCAGGGACTTACCCGGTTTGCCGTTATAAAGCAGGTATCCCACGGAAAAGGCGAGGAGGACGAAGAACAGCAGGAAAAACCGGCAACCACCAAGGAGCAACAGAAGGAAACAAAAAAGGCCGAGACCAAAAACCCCCTTGAGCTTTACTGCACGGACCTGATCGAAAAAGCCCGGAATGGAAGCATCGACCCCCTCATAGGAAGAGAGAAAGAGGTCCAGAGGATAATCCACATTCTCGGCAAGAGAAAAAAGAACAACCCCGTGCTTGTCGGGGACGCGGGGGTGGGGAAAACGGCGATCGTTGAAGGAGTGGCTCACCGCGTGGTTTCCGGGGAAGTCCCCGAAGCGATGAAAAACCTCAAGATACATCTTCTAAACATAGGAACCCTCACGGCCGGAACGAAATACAGGGGAGACTTCGAGGAAAGGCTTAACGCCGTCATAGACGAAACCAAGAGGGACCCGGACAACGTGCTTTTCATAGACGAGATCCACACGGTCATAGGAGCCGGAGCAGTTTCCGGCGGAAGCCTTGACGCGTCTAACATGCTAAAGCCCGCCCTTGCCGGAGGAGACATAAAATGCATAGGAACGACGACGCTTAAGGAATACAGGATCATCTTCGAGAAAGACCACGCGCTTTCAAGAAGATTTCAGAGGGTAACCGTGGATGAGCCGTCGGTTGAGGATTGCGGAAAAATTCTGTTCGGACTTAAGCGCCATTACGAAAAATACCATAACGTGAAATACTCCCGGGGAGCGATAAGAGCGTGCATAGAACTCTCAGACAGGTACATAATGGACAGAAAGCTTCCGGACAAGGCTATCGACATCATGGACGAAGCCGGAGCCGCCGTGAAGCTCCGCAACCCCGACCCCGAGATAACGAGACAGGTAAAAGTGTCCGACATGGAAAAGCTGGTCGCAAAGATCGCGAAAATCCCCACCAAGTCGGTAAAAGTCGAGGACCGAAACCTCCTCCACGACCTCGGGGACAATCTAAAAGAATTCATCTACGCCCAGGACGAAGCCATAGACAAACTGGTAAACGCCATACAGATGTCGCGAGCCGGCATAAGCGAGCCGGAAAAGCCCGTGGGCTCTTTCATGTTCTCAGGACCTACGGGAGTTGGTAAAACGGAGCTTGCGAAAAAGCTCGCAGAGATCCTTGGGGTTGAATTCATACGCTTCGACATGAGCGAATACATGGAAAAACACACCGTCTCCCGCCTCATAGGCTCGCCGCCGGGATATGTCGGCTATGACCAGGGAGGACAGCTTACCGAAGCCATATACAAATCTCCTCACTGCGTCCTTCTACTCGATGAGATCGAGAAGGCGCACGAGGACATATACAACATACTGCTTCAGGTGATGGACCACGCGACGCTCACGGATTCAAACGGAAGGAAGGTGGACTTCCGCCAGGTAATTCTGATTCTGACGACGAACACCGGTTCGAGGGAAAGCATGAACAGGAACGTCGGGTTCGCGAAAAAAGAGTTTGAGGATAAAAGCCCGGAAGCCATAGACAAGTACTTCTCTCCGGAATTCAGAAACAGGCTGAATGAAATCATCAGGTTTAACCCTCTTGATATAAAAATAGTGGAGAGAATAGTCGACAAGATGATCGGAGAGCTTCAGCAGAGGCTCGTCCCGAAAAAAGTAACGATCAGCCTCACGCCGGAAGCGAGGCTTTTTCTCGCACGCAAGGGCTATGATCCCCAGCTCGGCGCAAGACCCGTGCAGAGAGTAATAAACTCCGAGGTGGCGGAGAAGCTTTCAAAGGAAATTCTCTTCGGCGAACTCTCAGGCGGCGGCAAGGCGATTGTCTCCCTTGAAGATGAACAGATAGTTCTTCGAGCGGAAACTGACTGAACCGCTTCCGGAGCGCACGCCGCGGCGGAGAGCGGCCAGAAAACCCATGATCTCCATAGGCGAAACTGCTAACAAAATGGTCCAGTACGTGCTTCCCGAACACTCCAACAATCACGGGACCCTGCACGGCGGAATACTCATGGACTGGATTATGCTCACTGCCAGCATCACGTCTTTTAAGTTCGCAAACGGGCCTGCGGTCCTGGGAGCCACAGACAGCATAGATTTTCTTAACCCAGTAAAGATCGGGGAGATAGTAGTTCTTGAAAGCTGGGTTGAGTACGCGGGAAACTCGTCCATTGAAGTCGCGGTACGCGTGCACTCAGAAAACGGGGAAACCGAAGAGAAAAAGCTTATAACCCTCTCCTATATGGCCTTCGTCGCCGTGGACGAAAATGTAGGACCGAGAAAAATAGAAGCAAAACTAAGCGCGTCCAGCACGGTTGAGCGGGAGATCATAACCTTGGCCGAGGAAAGAAAGGTGCGAAGACTTCCGGAGATAAAAAGAAGGAAAAGAAATCTCTCCAACGTAGCGGATGAGACGGAAAGTTCGAGGCTTATTTTCAATACCACCAAAATGGTGCTCCCGGAAGACGCCTTCTACGGGAAATTCATGTCCGTAGGAAAGCTCATGAAGTACATTGATGAGAGCGCCGCCATTTTGGCGAAAAGGTTTACCAAAGGTGTTCTGGTTACGGGATCTCTTGACGACCTTTTCTTCTACTCGCCGCTTAATGTAGGGAATTTGATTGAATTCAAGGCGGGTATCACCCATGTGGGGACAAGGTCGCTTGAATTGGCGATCAAGGTTGATTCGTATGATACCCAGACCGGAGAGTCATCCCACGCGTGCACGGCGTTTCTCACCTACGTGAAAGTCGACGAAGCCGGAAACCCCGTCCCGGTCCCCGAGTTCACCCCTGAAACTCCCTACGAAATCCGCCTCTGGAAAGAAGCGGAAAAAAGGAAGGTAAAGAGAAAAGCGAGGGTGGAGAGAGCCAAAAGTCTTGCCGATGATTACCTAAACGAATACAAAAAAGTAAGCTCAAGATCAGAGAAGAAAAGTTAATTGTCTTCTCCGGCGGAATTTAAAATCCGTTTTTTCCCATCCCCGGAGTAAGCACACAGCCACGGCGGCAGGATTATGGAAGAGAGAAAAAACTGGCCAATAGGGATTTTTGACTCGGGAATAGGAGGACTTACGGTCTCAAAGGAGATAATGAACCTTCTTTGCGAGGAGAATATCGTATATCTCGGCGACACGGCCAGAGTCCCTTATGGAACGAAATCCCAAAGAACCGTAAGAAAATACGTTGAGAGCACCACTAATTTCCTTCTATCAAAGAACATAAAGCTCCTGGTCGTGGCGTGTAACACCGCGTCTGCCTACGCGATAGAAATGCTGAAAGAAAATCTCGAAATTCCCGTTGTGGGAGTGGTGGAACCGGGAGCGAAAAGGGCCTCGGAACTCACTGTTAACGGAAAAATAGGGGTAATAGGAACCCAGGCGACCATAAAAAGCGGCTCCTATGAGAAAAAACTGCGGGAAATCTGCTCCTCTTCAATAGAGATACACTCAAAACCCTGCCCGCTTTTCGTCCCGCTTGCAGAGGAAGGATGGGAAAATGATGAAACCGCCGTCCTTATAGCCGAGAAGTATCTTGGAGATCTTAGGGAATCCGGAATAGATGTGCTGATACTAGGCTGCACACACTACCCTATTCTTAAAAACACGATCGCCGGGGTTATGGGAGAAGGGATAAGTCTTGTCGACTCAGCTGAAGAAACCGCAAAGCAGACCGAAAACATACTAAGATCTCAGGAGTTGCTTAGAGAAGACGGCAAGGCGCGGGAGATGTCGTTTTACCTTACCGACGATTCGGAAACCTTTACCTCAATCGCATCCAGGTTCCTCGGCAGACCCATGGAAAAAACGGAAGTCGTCGATATAGTGTGACGGGTTCCGCTACTCGGACAAGGCTTTTTTGAGTTCCTCAGTAAGCGGGGGAAGAACTTGGAAAAGGTCTCCGCAGATTCCATAATCGGATTTCGCGAAAATCGGGGCTTCCGGATCCTTGTTTATGGAAACTATCACTTTTGATGAACCCATGCCGGAGAAATGCTGTACCGAACCGGATATGGCAACCGCGACGTAAAGCACTGGAGACACCGCCTTTCCGGTCTGACCGACCTGCATGTCATATGGACAGTAACCCGCGTCGACTGCGGCTCTTGTCGCCCCAGCGGCCGCGCCAAGCAGATCCGCGAGATCGTATATGTGATTGAAATTCTCCTCGCTTCCAAGTCCTCTGCCGCCGGAAACCACCCTCTCGGCCTCGGTAAGCTCGGGCCGGTCAGATTCCTTGGTTTTCATTTCAATGACTTTGATCTTTATGTCGGCATCCGTAACCCCTGCATCTTCGTTCACTACCTGCACTGCACCGGCCGACTCTTCCTCCTTAAAGGAATTGGGCCTTACGGTGGCGATCATCGCGCTTCCGTCGCCGTTGAATTCCTGTGTGGATATCGCCCTGCTTGAGTGTGAATACCTTTTTATCTTAAGCCTTCCGTCGTCGGTCATGCCTATATCTACGCAGTCCATGGCAAGCCCCGAACCCACGCCAGAAGCGACTCTGGGCATGTAATCCTCGGCGAAAGCCGTGTTGCCTGAGAGCACAACCGCCGGAGAGTGTTTCTTTATAAGTTCGCAAAGGGCTTTCACGTAACCGTCAGGATTAAAATCCTTGAGGTTGGGGTTATCCACCACGTAGACTTTCTCCGCTCCGTAGCTTGCAAGCTCAGAAGCCCTGTCCGAAACGCCGCTTCCGAGCAGCACTGCGCAGACAGAACCTGCAAGTTTTCTTCTGGCCTCGGAAAGAACCTCAAACGTCACCTTTCTTATCTGTCCGTCAGCCTTTATATCAGCAACAACCCAGATTTCACTACTCATTTAATTCAAGCCTCCTAGCGATACTTTCTGATAAAGCAATCCCGAATATTCCGGATTATATGACCTTCGCGTCATCTCTTAAAAGCTTAACGAGTTCCTTTGCGGACTCGGCAATCTCGTCTCCCTTGACCGTAGCCTCGTCACTTCCCTTTATGATTCTCAGCTTTCTCTCCACCTCGGGAACCTCAAGACTCACTGTTTTTATCTTCGCCCCGGACTTGCCCACGGCATCCCTGCTGATGCCGAGAGAACCGAAATCCACATCGTCTAGGGAAACGATTTTCATCGGTTTTCTCTTCGCCTTCATTATGTTGGGAACGGACGCGTAGCGGGGCTCGTTCATAGCGTCGGGACAAGTTATAAGGACCGGGAGAGATACCTCGACGGAAACGCTTCCGCCATCGATCTCTTTCTGGCAGACAAGTTTTTTCTCATCCGGCTTTACGTCAATTACTTTGCTTACAAGCGCAAGGTGCGCAATCCCCAGTTCTTCGGCTATTTGTATGCCCACCTGCACGGATTCCTCGTCAATGATCTTCATCCCCGTGAAAATCAGGTCCACCCCCTCGATATTCCCAAGTTCCGACGCGACTAGTTTTGAAATGACAAGGGAGTCAACGGTCTCCCCGAGAGCTTCATCCGAGATATGGACCGCGGAATCGGCGCCCATCGCAAGCCCCTGAAGCAACGCCTGTGAAGCGCGTTGCGGGCCCGCTGTGATCAGAACAACTTCTCCCCCGTATGCTTCCTTGGTCCTGATGGCCTCCTCAACGGCGAACTCATCGTATGGATTCATGATCCACTTCATGCCTTCTGTGTCTATGGAATCGCCGGAGGAACCGACCTTTATCCTTGCTTCGGTGTCCTGCGTCTGTGTTATAAAAACCACTATCTTCACCTGATACTACCTCCATGCTGGACTGATTTAATCGAGATGTAAATCTTATAAAGAAAAAGCAGCTAAAGAACCCACTCCTTGTTAAGCGTATCATTATAAATACTAGGGAATTGCTGTCAAGAACAGAAAGCCCCCTGCAGAGAGTTATCCTCGGAGAAAAACCCCATTTCCCCACCCGCACCGCAGGCGCCCGGAATCATCAATCGTTGTTCCGAGGCTCAGGAGCACTGCTATAGATCAGTTCGATAGAGGTAGCGGATATCCCAAAGCCCGTACAACGTGGGCGTCGTGTTGCCGAAGATGTTTCGGACTGCGGTCAGCCGTTCCGAATGCGTTGTGTAGATGAGCGGCACGTTCTCGGCAACGATTTCCTGAGCACGGTGGTATAGCGCTATGCGTTCGTTACGATTCAGTTCCTGGCTCGCCCTTATGTAAAGACTATCTATTTCGGCTTCCCAGTCCGTTGCCGGCTGCATCTGATTCGGATACCAAAGGTGCAGATTCTCACTGCTATGCCAGACATTAATGCCGCCATGAGGGTCCGGCCCCCCGCTTAAGCCAATGACTATAGCTTCCCAGTCATAAGAGCGTGTCAACTGGGAAACGAGTTCGCCGAACTCGATCAGTCTGAAATCCGCCTTGATACCGACCTCCTCAAGATTCTGTTGGATGATCTTTCCAATCCTTTCACGTACGTTGGCCTGGGTTTGGGTTACCAGAGAAAACGCAATCGTATTACCTGCTTCGTCTTCACGAATCCCGTCCCCGTCGGTATCAACCCAGCCGAGATTATCTAGGATGCGGTTGGCTTCGGCGATGTCGTACTCGTACCGTCGCACGTTGGGATTGTGAAAGTCACCTGCGGCCGGACTGATGGAGGACCACTTCGGGTAGCCGAGTCCATGCTGTACGTCGCGTATGATCGCGTCTTTGTCAACGATGTGTGCGACAGCCTGGCGGAACTGCGTATTCCGGAACCACTTAAGCTTGGTGGCCGCTACATAGGGTTCCATTGTATCCGGGTTTTGGTCGGGGTTCATGTTAAAAGCCAGAAATGTCGACCCGAAGTTGGGACCTCTCCTGTGGATAGTGAAATTCCCCTCCGCCTGCAGCGGTTCGAGTTCCGCGAATTCCTCGCCCAGCACACCATGAATGTCTGAGTCCCCTTCCTTGAACCTAGCGAGTTCGGTCTCTAGGGACGGGACGATAAGGTGAACGATTTTGTCCAGGTACGGCAGACTGTTGCCCGTTTCATCCTTTAACCAGTAGTTCGGGTTGCGGCTCAGGACCAAGCGTTCCCCGGGGACATAGCGTTCGATGGTAAAGGGACCGGTGCCGATGACTTCGGCCGGCTCCGTGTCTATACCCCATACCTCGTTGAAAGTGCCGTCGTCCACGTACGGCTCCAGAATATGCTTGGGATAGATAGCGGTACCCATGGAGCGCAGGAACGGTGCAAACGGCACCGGCAAGACGCACTGTACCGTATAGTCGTCAAGCGCCGTAACGGTCATCCTCTCCTGCGTCCAAGTTCCTGTAGCCTCGTCCAGAAACCGGAAGTTGAACGTTGCCCCGGCGCTGGATTTTATGTCCTCGTTGTATACGATGCGGTTGAAGGTGAACTCCACGTCATGCGCCGTAAAAGGTGTTCCGTCGTGCCAAGTCACGTCCTTGCGCAGGGAAAAAGTCCAGGTCAGACCGTCATCCGAATGGGTCCAAGACTCGGCCAGCAACGGTTTGACTTCGTCAGTGAGCCACGAGGTCTCGGTCAGGCCCTCGAAGAGATACCCCAGAACTCCTGTCGACCCGGTATCGTTCGCAATAGCCAAGTTCAGGGTAAGCGGCTTGGAGGTGGTCGCGACCGTCAGCACCCCACCGGTCTTGCCAATCGTGTACTCAAACGCCTCGGCATTTCTTCTGAGCTGGTCGGCAATGCTGCCCGGGCGGTCGCTGTCGTGCAAGCAGGCAAGCAAGGCCAGCGTTGCGAAAACGGCTAAAGCGGCAAAAAGAACACCGGTCTGAGCGCATGACCGCAGTAATTGTCTTCCTCTGTGGAGTACACGGCCTCCAACAAGCTTGCTACGCCAAGAACTGCCGGGAAAAATGTAAGTTTTTAACTTTCGTTGTTGAGACATATCTTTCACTCCATTTTCAAGTTGCTTATCTTGTCTTAACGACAGATCATTTTACAATATCACACATTCTAGAGTATTTCGAAATTGAGCTTCACTGTCAGTACCAACCAGAAGCTAAGCGTTATATTAATCCTATCAAACATTCTGCAGACGGAAGACACTTCTTTAAGGCGATAACCCCAGCAGGTCGTTTGACCCGTGATGTCGCCGCCATATTATGGTATAGACTTATATAAAAATGAATCGGCATGGTTTTCGATCTGAGAAAGGAGATCCCGAAGATGAAGATCGCTGTTGGAAGTGATGAAAAAAACGCTCTTACCGACGAGGTAATAGAAGAGCTTCGCAAAAGAGACATGGACGTTGAGCTCTTCGGACCGCTTGCGGATGAAAACGTGGAATGGGCGGAAGTCGCAGAGCAGGTGGCCGAGAAGGTCTCTGAAAAAGAGTGCGACCAGGGAATACTGTTCTGCTCGACGGGAACGGGGGTAAGCATTGCCGCGAACAAGGTTCCCGGAATACGGGCAGCCCTGTGCACGGATTCAAAGACGGCCGCGGGCGCGCGCATGTGGAACGACGCGAACATACTTGCCATGAGCCTGCGTCTGATATCCCCCGACGTAGCGAAGGAAATCCTCGACGCGTGGTTCCAGAGCGAACCGGACCCCTCTGAGAAGGAAAACATAGAAAAAGTAGCCGGAATCGAATCAAAGTATCGCAGCCGGACAGACTGACAGGAAAATGGAAAGAAAAGAAAAATACAACGTGGCGATAGCGGGAGCCACGGGCGCCGTGGGACAGGAGATGATGCAGATACTCGAGGAAAGGAATTTCCCCGTGGGAGAACTGCGCCTTCTCGCTTCCGAGCGCTCCAGCGGGAGAAAATATAGTTTCTGCGGAAGGGAGATAATCGTCTCGGTGCTGGGTGAGGACTCCTTTCGTGGCATAGACATAGCTCTTTTCTCCGCCGGCTCCGAAAGAAGCAAAAAATACGCGGACCGCGCCGTTGCAAGCGGAGCGGTGGTTATTGACAACAGTTCGGCGTTTCGGATGGACCCCGAAATTCCCTTGGTAGTACCCGAGATAAACGCCCAAGCGGCCGCACTTCACGAAAAAAAAGGGATAGTTGCCAACCCAAACTGCACGACTGCGGTAGCTATTATGGCGCTCAAGCCCATTCATGAAGTATCAAGAATAAAAAGGGTGGTTGCGACGAGCTTTCAGGCGGTCTCGGGAGCGGGAGCCGGTGGGATAGCTGAGCTTGAAAGCCAAGTGCGAAGCTGGTCTGAGAGCGAAGAGCCCCCGCGCGAAATAAACACGTTTCCCCATCAGATAGCCTTTAACGTGATTCCTCACGTAGATTCCTTTACAGAGAGCGGCTACACGAAGGAAGAAATGAAGCTTCACAACGAAACGCGCAAGATACTGGGGGATGATTCCATAGTCCTCACGGCGACGACCGTGAGGGTTCCGGTTTTTCGGTCCCACTCGGTTTCACTTAATCTGGAAACGGAAAGAAAAGTGACTGTCGAGGAGGCAAGGGAGGCGATCAGGGATTTCCCCGGGGTTTCGCTCGTTGACGACCCGGAGAATTCCGACTACCCGATGCCGGTTGAAAGTTCCGGGAAAGATGACTGCTTTGTCGGAAGAATCAGGGAGGACTACACGGTCAAGAACGGTCTTTCCCTGTGGGTGAGCGGAGACCAGTTAAGGAAAGGCGCGGCTCTTAACGCAGTGCAGATAGCTGAGCTTCTGGTTAGAAACCATGTCTGAGAGAGGTGTTTTGAAAAAGCTTTCGGATTTTTTCCTTGCGCCGCCAAGGATCGACTCCGATGAACTGAAGGAGCTGCTCGGGGAAGACGATTCCGTGCTGCTCACGGTTCAGACCCTCAGCTGCACTTACAAACCGAGGGCATGGGTAGACAGAAACACTTTTTTCAGAAGCATACTGATACTTACGAAAAAAAGGATCCTGTTACTTAAAAACAGCTCCAAAGTGAACGTTCTAAGGGACATAGAGCTTGACACCATAACGCATCACAAGTTCGGTTCCACCAGAAGCAAGGGGCTCAAGCTTGAAATAAAGACAGTCGACGCGGAAGACTCGATTATGTTTCACCAGCAGTACAGAAAAGAGTTTGAAGAGCTTTCGGGGAAATTCGAAGAGGTGATGGCCCAAGCCATTGAACTCTCCGCGGGAACCGGAGAGACTTTCTTCTGCATGCACTGCGGAGCGAGAATTCCCGCCGCGAGCGTCTTCTGTTCTTCCTGCGGCAAAAAAGTTAGGGTATAGCAGCCTCTTGGGACGGAGAGAAAATTGATACACGGTTCTATAGTAGCGATAGTGACGCCGTTTGAAGACGGCGCCGTTGACTACGGAAATCTAGAAGAGTTAATAGAGTTCCATATAGAGAGCGGAACCCACGGCATAGTTCCGGTCGGAACCACAGGAGAATCCCCAACCCTCTCTCACGCTGAGCATGAAGAAGTAATAAAATTCACCGTGGATACGGTAAAGGAGAGGATTCCCGTGGTCGCGGGCACCGGGTCAAACAGCACCGAGGAAGCCCTGCGACTCACGAAATTCGCGGAGAAGGCCGGTGCGGACGCGGCTCTGGTGGTAACTCCTTACTACAACAAGCCGACTCAGGAAGGAATCTATAGGCATTTCCGCACAATTGCAGACAAGACTTCGATTCCCCTGATACTCTACAACGTGCCGGGGCGCACGGTCGTAAACATAGAGCCGGAAACCGTGGAGAGACTTTTTTGCGACTGCGAGAGCATAATCGGCATCAAAGAAGCCTCGGGCTCGCTTGAGCAGGCAAGCAGAATCATTTTTCTCTGCGGAGAGGATCTGATTCTCCTCTCGGGAGACGATGTGGTTAACTATCCCCTTCTAACGGTCGGGGGGAAGGGCTTCATAAGCGTGACAGCGAACATAGCTCCCGCGGACGTATCGGAAATGTACAACTCCTTTGCAAGGGGGGAACCTGAGAGGGCCAAAGAGATTCACTACCGCCTTCTCCCGCTTAGCAGAGTTCTCTTCGTGGAATCAAACCCGATACCCGTAAAGGCCGCTCTTGCCGTGATGGGGAAAATAAGCCCCGGGATAAGAGCCCCGCTTTATGAGCTTTCGGGAGAAAACCTCGAGAGACTGAAAAGAGAACTTGAGAGCTACGGGCTCACGTAAAACGGAAATTGTCTGAATCCGACTGCCTTTTACACACTGAAGATAGAGTCTCGGGATCCGGGAGAATCGTGGCCGGCGTCGACGAAGCCGGAAGAGGATGTCTGGCGGGGCCGGTCGTGGCAGGCGCCGTAATACTTGATGAGAACCGGCCTATTCACGGACTCAGGGATTCCAAGGCACTTTCTGAAAAAAGGCGCAATGAGCTTTTTGAGCAAATCCGGGAAAAGGCTCTCGCCTACTCGGTCGGCATGACCGCGGCCGAGGAGATCGATCGCATAAACATCCTGCGGGCGGCGCTTCTGGCAATGGAAAAAGCTGTTCTGGCCCTAGGGAGAAAACCGGACTGTCTTCTCATAGACGGCAACTCGAAGACTTCTCTTCCCATCCGGCAAAAGGCGATAATAAAGGGTGACTCAAAGTGCGCCTCAATAGCGGCCGCTTCAATTGTCGCAAAAGTGACAAGAGACCGCATCATGACCGAGATTGAAACAGAATACCCCGGATACGGCTTTTCCCGTCATAAGGGTTATCCCACAAAAGAACACCTCGGCGCTCTGCGAAATCTGGGGCCCTGCCCGATACATAGAAAATCCTTTAAAGGTGTCTTATAACTGATTGACATAATTATATCTTGACTTTTTCCCGCTATTGAAATGATAATATAAGTATGTCTGGGATGCTTTCAGATCTGTCTCTGCCGGACAAGCTTTATTTCAAGATAGGAGAAGTAAGCGAGATCATAGGAGTGAAACCCTATGTTCTCAGATACTGGGAAACCGAGTTCAAAGAAGTAAGGCCTATCAGGAGGAAGTCCCAGAGACTTTACGACAAGGACACGATTTATCTCTTCCACAAGATAAAGCACCTGCTCCACGATCAGAAATTCACCATAGCGGGGGTTCAGAAAAGACTCAGGGATGAGAAAAGCGGAAGCGGAAATATATCCCCCATCTATTCGGACAAAGTACTGTTGCGCGAAATTCTAAATGAGTTAAAATCCCTGAGGCGGGATCTCTGAACGGGCCACTTCGCGTCCTGTTCGCCTCTGATCCGGTTTCTTGTTAAATACGGGGTGTGGCGCAGTTGGTAGCGCACCGGTCTGGGGGACCGGGGGTCACCGGTTCAAGTCCGGTCACCCCGACCAAATCAAACCCGCAAGTCAGTTTTCAAGCCAAATTCAGTTGTCCATATGACTTTCTCAGTGTGCCGGGATTGGCTGTTGCGAGAAATCCCTGATGGGTTAAAATCTAGCCGGAACTTTTTGTTCGGGGTGTAGCGCAGCTTGGTAGCGCACCGGCTTCGGGAGCCGGGGGTCACCGGTTCGAATCCGGTCACCCCGACCATTCCCAGACATGAAACCTAAAATACTGCTCTCAAACGATGACGGGGTAAATTCAGAAGGCCTGAAAGCTCTGGGAGAGGCCCTCTCTCACTTGGGAGAAGTCTACACCGTGGCTCCTGACCGCGATCAGAGCGCCTCGAGTCATTCGCTTAACCTCATGAGACCTCTTAGAATCGAGGAAATTTCAGAGAGGGTATTCTCCGTGGACGGAACTCCAACGGACTGCGTGAATCTCGCCGTGAACGGAATTCTGGGCGAGAAGAAACCTGATCTCTTAGTCTCTGGAATAAACATGGCCGCCAATATGGGAGATGACATAACCTATTCGGGAACCGTAAGCGCCGCGATAGAGGCAACTCTTATGAAAATCCCCGCAATAGCGGTATCGCTCGCGGCGAAAAAAGACTTTCTGTTCCGAACCGCAGCCCACTATTCAAGAGTGGCCGCGGAATTCGTCCTTAAAGCAGGTCTCCCCGAAAACACCCTGCTAAACGTAAACGTGCCTAACCTTCCCCTCGAAGAAGTAAAGGGAATACGGGTTACGCGCCAGGGCAAAAGGGTTTATCAGGCGCCAATAGTGGAAAAAACCGATCCCCGGGGGAAGAAGTATTACTGGATAGGCGGAAACGAGCTTGATTCCCTTAGAATTGAAAACTCAGACATAGTATCCATCCTTGAAGGCTACGTCTCGATAACCCCGATAAAGCTTGATATGACGGATTACGAGTACCTCGAAGAGCTCAGGGAAAAACTAGAGAACCATGCTTAAAAGCCTCTACGACTGGGTTCTGGGCTGGGCGGACAGAAAGCATGGTCCCTTTGCCCTTTCTCTGGTTTCCTTCGCGGAAGCGTCTTTTTTCCCCATACCCCCAGATCCACTTCTCATGGCTCTTTGTCTCGGAAATCCCAGAAAGTCATACCGCTTCGCTCTTTACTGCTCCGTTTTCTCCATACTGGGAGCGGCGGCCGGGTATCTCATAGGATACTGGGTATGGGAGCTTGTCGGGGACTTTTTCACATCGCACATCATAACTGCAGAGACGCTAGCTGCGGTAAGTAACAAATACTCGGAAAATGTATTTGAAGCCGTTCTGGCCGCAGCCTTCACCCCCATACCCTTTAAGGCGTTCACCGTGACGGCGGGAGTCTTCAAGGTCGACTTCCTCGCCTTCATAGCCGCCTGTGCCGTGGGAAGAACAGCCAGATTCGCAATAATCGCCTTCCTTCTTTCGGTTTTCGGAGAAAAAGTAAAATTGCTTATCGATAAATATTTCAACATATTTACGGTTATATTTTTCATACTGCTTCTGGTTGGGGTATTGCTTCTAAAGAAACTGGGCTGAAGTGCCTGGCAAAAGCTTCGCGGACATGCGGACACGGAAAGTGATTTGTTGGCACGTAACTTGCCGCATAAGAACATATATGTTCCATAGAAACCTGGTTTCAAACCGTATCACACGTACAGATTATGAGCGCTAGAAAAGTCGTTTTAATCCCGGGAGACGGTATCGGTCCGGAAATCGCCGAAGCGACAAAGGACGTAATCGCCGCTTCCGGAGCCAAGATCGAATGGGTCATAAGAGGGGCCGGCGTATCGGCTATAGAAAAATACCGGGAAGCTCTGCCGGGAGTCACTCTGGACGCCATAAGGGAACATAAAGTCGCGCTCAAGGGCCCATGCACGACCCCGATAGGAGAGGGGTTCTCATCGGTAAACGTGGAACTGAGAAAAAAACTTGACCTGTACGCGGCCGTAAGGCCGGTACGAAGCATTGAGGGCGTGAAGACCAGATTCTCTGACGTTAACATAGTCATCGTGCGCGAGAACACCGAAGGTCTTTACAGCGGCGTTGAAAACACGGTTTCCCCTGGAGTCGTGATGAGCATGAAGGTCGCGACCGAGAGAGCGTGCGAGCGAATCGCCAGATGGGGTTTCGAATATGCGAGAAAAAGAGACAGAAAAAAGGTGACCGTGTTTCACAAGGCCAATATAATGAAGATCACAGACGGTCTCTTTATCAGCAAGGCAAGGGAGGTAAGCGAGCAGTACCCGGACATAGGGTATGAAGAGTACATCATAGATGCGGGGTGCATGAGACTGGTTCAGGATCCGGGCATGTTTGACACCCTGTTGCTTGAAAACCTCTACGGCGACGTGATGAGCGACCTCTGCGCCGGCCTTGTCGGAGGACTCGGCGTTGTTCCCGGTGCCAACATAGGAGATGAATACTCGGTCTTTGAAGCGGTACACGGGTCTGCACCGGATATAGCAGGACTCGAAATAGCAAATCCGCTCGCTCTAATAATGTCAGCGGTAATGATGCTCAGGTATCTGGCCGATTCAGAAGGAAGAGAGGACATGAGAGAAGCGGCCGACAAGATAAAGACGGCTTACAACATAGCCCTTTCAAACGGCGACAAGACCCGGGATCTGGGAGGCAACCTCAAGACGGCCGACTTTGCCAGGGTTCTTATACAGAATATACTGAAGATATAAACAGTCCCCGCCTCCCGCGCGGCAAAATGCTGGTAAACCCCGATGAACAGAAACAGAAAAGTCCCTTTTCCGGTTTTTCTTCTGATCTCAACCGTGCTGAATTTCATACTGATTCAGTTTCTTTTCTCAGAGATACTTCCAGACCCCGAAAGTCTTAAGGACTCGCTTGAGAGAACGTACATAGAACTTATCGAGATACCAGTTAAAGAGACTGAACCTCCCGACAAACCGTCAAGGCTCGCCGATAAGTCTCACAGGGCGGAAAAAGAAACTACGATAGATGACACGACAAAACTCTCAAGGTCCGCCCCGCAGCCGACAAAGAAAAGCACGGCGCAAAGAAAACCCGCGGGAGCGATTCAACCCGGAGAACAGAAAAAGAGCACGGAGAGGTTCTCTCCCGAAAAAGACCGGGTCGCCATCATACCCGAAGGGGAAAAAGACAAACCAGAAAAAAGAAAGGCCAGTCCCAATCAACTGCCCAGAAGCGACCCGAGCGCTTCCGCTTCCCAGATGGTAAATCCCAGCATAGTGGACGTTCCGTTCGACTACAATACAGAGGAGCAACTTCTTGGCACCAAAGACGTCGAGAAGGAAATCACCGTTGATCTAAACACGACGGAATACAAGTACATCTCCTATTTCACGAAACTGAAAGAGAGAATTTACCAAGTCTGGAAATACCCCAAGGAATCGCAGGTAAGAAGGGAGCAGGGAAACGTACGGATCGTTTTCACTCTCAGAAAAGACGGATATCTTGAAAACGTGAGGATAATCCAGCCCTCCGGTTTCGAGAATTTGGACAGGGAAGTGTTGCGCACAATAAGGGTGGCTTCCCCCTACAACCCCTTCCCCGAGAGCTGGGAGGAAGAAAGACTCAAAATACCCGCCACCTTCGATTACAAGCTTCCCACCTGGGTAAGAAGGTACTACAACTGAACCCGCACTCTCAGAGAATGCGGACTCTGGGACCAGGGGAGTCAGCTTCTTTTATCTCGCCGACAAGATAAGCCGTTTCCGGTAGATCCCGTGCGAAGGACAAGGCTTCTTCAGCCTGCTCCCGCGGCAGTACCGCTATCATTCCTACTCCGCAGTTAAACGTCGAGTACATCTCGTCGCGGGTTATGTTCCCGGTTTTCATTATCAGGTCAAAAACAGGAGGTTCAGGCCAGTTTTGGCCTTCAATTGCTGCAAAAAGTCCGTCAGGAATGACTCTTGAGAGGTTTCCAGGAATCCCGCCGCCCGTCACGTGGGCAAGAGCCCTTACGTCGAATTCTCCGCAGAGTCCGAGAACAGTCCTTGAGTATATGACCGTGGGTGTGAGAAGTTCCTCTCCAATGGTTTTTGAGAGGCTTGGGGGTTTCGAATCAATCGAGTAGTCTCCGATATCGAAAAGCAATTTTCTCGCAAGTGAGTAGCCGTTTGAATGAAGACCGCTTGAAGCAAGACCGATGACCGCGTCGCCCGGCCCTACCCCGGCACCGTCAATATAAAGATCTTTTTCCACCACTCCGACACAGAAACCCGCAAGATCAAACTCCCCTTCGGCGTAAAATCCAGGCATCTCAGCCGTCTCGCCCCCGATAAGCACGCATCCAGCTTGGATACATCCCTCGCAGATACCTTTTACCACCTCGGCCGCCTGCTCTGAATCGAGCTTCGAGGTAGCCAAGTAGTCAAGGAAGAACAGAGGTTTCGCGCCGTACGTAATCACGTCGTTAACGCTCATGGCAACCAGATCTATGCCTATCGTATCAAATCTGCGTGCGGAAAAGGCCGTTTTGAGCTTCGTGCCGACGCCGTCTGTGGCCGATACAAGCAGGGGCTCGCGGAAAGCATCCGCATCAAGCGGAAAAGCACCTGCAAAACCCCCGAGCGGGCTTACTTTGCTTTCGCCGTAGGTCGACTCGACCAGAGGTTTTATAAGCCGCACGAACCTCTCGCCTTCCTCCACGTCAACTCCGGCGCTTTTGTAAGTAATCTCTTCCGACACGAAAAAAGAGACCGTCTGTTAATTGACGACCTTCATGGACAAAATAGACACCGTCTCGACGGGAACATCTCCCGGTCTGGTCTGAACAACGGCTATTTTATCAACAACTTCGATTCCCTCAGCCACTTTTCCAAACACCGCATAACCGAAATCACGGACACCATGATCAAGGAAAGGATTGTCCCTGTGATTTATAAAAAACTGCGACGTAGCGGAATTAACATCGGCGGTCCTGGCCATTGCTATGGTGCCGCGTTCATTTTTAAGGCCGTTTTCAGCCTCGTTTTTTATCGGGGCTTTAGTCGGCTTCTGTTTCATGTCCGCGGTGATACCGCCACCCTGTACCATGAAATTATTTATCACCCTGTGAAATATGGTGTTGTCGTAAAAACCCTCTTCCACATAGGAAAGAAAATTCGCCACGGTAATCGGCGCCTCTTCTTCATAAAGCTCAAGTTTTATGTCACCTAGTGAAGTCGAAATAAGAACCATTGGTTTTCTCCTTTCTTTCTTGCCGCTCGATTCAGCGGACGTTTTTTTGTTCTTACTAGAATCAGAATTAGAGTACCCATCTCCGGGAAAAGCAATCAAAGCGAAAATAAAGCATAGAGCGAAAACAACTGCGTTTTTCATTGGAAACCTCTGGATCGTAGATTTAAGAAGAAATGGAATTCGTTCTATTTAAAACAGGCGGTAAAAAGTTCCTCAGACACTGTGGGCTTTCTTCTTCCCGTCGCCCGTAATGATAGCACAAAGAAGTGAAACAGTGAACTTTTATTTCCCTGCCCAAGCAAGCGAAGGGGCGCTACCATGTTTACAGCATCCTCAGCTAAAGGGATAATTACCCGTGCGCTTTACAACCCTGCGCGAACACCAAAAAACGGAGACAGACAATGGGCAGACCCGAATTCGGAGTAATGCTGAGACAGCAAAAAATAGATTTTGAAGACATAAAGGCTGCGGCGCAGTTATGCGACTCGACCGGATATGATTCCGTTTGGTTCTACGATCACGTTCTAGGTCAGGGAATAATCGGTATCGACATCTATGAACCCTGGACTCTAATGTCCGCACTCTCGACAGTAACGGAGAACGTTAAGCTCGGAACGATGGTGCTCTGCAACCCATTCAGGTACCCTCCCCTGCTCGCCAAGATGGCTTCAACGCTTGACGTGATAAGCAACGGACGCTTGGAATTCGCAATAGGAGCCGGGTGGTTTGAAGAGGAATTTCGCGCTTACGGATATCCCTTCCCCTCAACGAAAGAAAGGATAGAGATGCTGAGAGAAGCGGTCACGATACTCAAACTGATGTGGGCGGATGAAACCGCCTCTTTTGTCGGCAAACATTACAAAGTGGAAAACGCGTTTTGCAACCCCAAGCCCGTTCAGCGTCCCAGCATTCCAGTATGCATCGGAGGTTCCGGAGAAAGATTTCTCTTAAGAGCAGTGGCAGAACTCGCCGATGAATGGAACTGTCCCGCGACAAGCGCAATTGAATTCGACCGCAAGTACTCAATACTCCGCAGGCACTGCGAGGAAATCGGGAGAGAGATAGAAGATATAACGATATCTCAGCAGACCGTCTGCGTTCTGGTTGAGGACAGAAAAGATCTCCCCGAAAAACTCGAAAAGGCCCAGAGACGCTACGGGTTCTTCGGAGACATAGAAAAACTCGGGATCGTGGGAACTCCCGAAGACTGTGTAGGGAAGATCAACGCGGATCTGGAGAAGGGAATATCCAAATACACGATTTTCTTCTCTGACGTGATGAATCCCAAGACCATAGAGCTTTTCGCAAAGGAAGTAATACCCGAATTCAGATAAAGACAATTTATTGCAGTTCTTCATTAATTTGCAAACACTCCTGCGTAATCTGTTTCTTTCGAACTTCTGCCATTGAAGTTTGAAAGAAAAGTGAATAGTTTATAATTAGGACGTGAGCACTATGAAGACAGCATTTCTACTGGCAACATGCATCGCATTGTTTCTTACCGGCGGCATTGCGAACGCCCTCTCCACATGTCCAATGAACATGGACGAGGCTTCCGCCGAAATGCAGATGGACGCCGACATGGACATGCCTTGCCATGAAACAAAAGATTCGGAAGATCGAAGCTCCGACCAGTGCGATGGCTGTGATTGCCAGCACTGCGTCCAGATAAACGCGCTGCCGGTTGAAGAGTTAAAGAATCATCATGGGGAAACTGCCGTTGGAATTCTTGCCGGTCAGCTCCTGTCCTCCCGCCAGATCGAAACCCTTTTCCGACCTCCAAAACACATCTCCTGAGAAAATTGCGCACACCTGCGCGCTATAAGCGGCTTCGCTTCGGCGTCGCCAAGCCATAATTGATACTCAGGAGGAAACATGAAATTAACAGTTTTCACTTTATGTTGCGTGATCCTGATGGGATACGCCCCTCAGTCACTGTCTCGTCCGGTCTCATATCCGGGCGGCTGGACGGTTATGCAGAAAAACGACAAGAACGCGCATTCTCTTCACGTTCATTATTCGCCGACGGCTAAGTATTCAATAGGATACAGGACCGAATACTGGCGCGAGGAGGAGTGGCAGTTCCACGGTGCACAGTTTAACTATCTGGTAAAGCGCCATAATGCGTCGGACTCACAGGCAAACTTTTATCTTAAAAGCGGTCTTGGCATGGCCTACGGTGATCTTGGAGTGCCCGACGGCGAACCCCAGCCTGCCGTCTTTGCCGATATCGCCCTTGACTGGGAAACTCGACGGTACTTTACGAGTTATGAGAACCGCGTCTACTACGCCGAAGACATAGCGAAGTTCTTCAGGCAGAAAGCGCGGGTGGGAATCGCTCCTTATCTCGGGGACTACGGCGATATCCACACTTGGCTCATGCTACAAGTTGACCACATCACGGGAGAGAGAGATAACATCTCGTTTACACCTTTTGTACGGTTTTTTAAGAACGAGTATCTCGCTGAAGTCGGAATCAGCGACAAAGGTGGGATTTTGTTCAATTTAATAATAAGATTTTAAGGAGAAAACTATGAAAATATCAATCACAGCGATTTTTCTTATGACACTTTTTTTCGCGTTCCCAAGCCTTGCGCAACATGGAGAACACGAACATAACCATGAAGGTCAGGTGGTGGAGCCCTCTGCCGTTTCAAACGACATGGGAAACGCCGCCTGTGAAGACACCGTCAATATCAAGGTCAGCGGACTTGTATGCGATTTCTGCGCCCGTTCCCTGGAAAAAGTCTTCCTAAAACGCGGCGATGTTGCCGGGATCAAGGTTGATCTTGGCAAAGGCTCCGTAGTGGTTGCCATGAAACCCGGATTGACCGTTGACGATGCAACGCTTACGAAGCTTATCACGGACTCCGGGTACAACGTGAGTGCCATTCAGAGGGGGTGCGAACATGGATAACACAAATTCCGGGTATGGAGTGAAGCAAACGCTTCTCCCCTCGCTCAGTCTGCTTACGTCCGCTGGAACACTGGTGTGCTGCGCCCTTCCCGCATTATTAGTGACGATCGGCGCCGGCGCCGTTCTGGCGGGAATCGTAGGAACCGCACCCTGGCTGATTGCGTTGTCAGAATACAAAGTCTGGACGTTCGGAATCTCAGGCGCAATGCTTCTAATCGCCGGATTCGCGCTCTGGAATTCCAGAAACGCTCCCTGCCCGATTGACCCGGCGAAGGCAATGGCATGTGCCAGATTACGAAAGACAAGCAACTGGATATACCTGTTATCCGTGCTTCTATGGTGCGTGGGCTTTTTCTTCGCTTTTCTCGCCGTGAGAGTCTTTTACTGATTTCTTTCGGATAGTCAGATTAGGGAAATGCCGGGGAAACCCGGCGTTCCCCTAGCCTGCAGGGTACCAAAGGGTGTTGGTCAGGAATCTTTCTGACCTCCGAAAGACTCAAGGACCATCTCGGCAAACTCGCCCGCGAATTCTCTCATTCTGTTCGATATCTGCTTCTCGGAGGTAGCCCTTTCATATGTGTCGGCCATTTTCATCATCGTATAGTAAAAATGATAGTTCATCTCCCCCACTTCCATTTTCTTTGTCCAAAGATCTATTACAAGAGATTCCTTCTTCTCGGCATCCCACATGGAGAGAAAAGCCGCCTCGCAGCGCTTCTCTCCCGGTTCCTCAGATTGGGAAGCCTCCCAGAAAAGCCCCTCGGGAACATTGTCGTCCCCTAACACTACCTTAAGCTTGATTTCGGCGTCTTTGGACATGGAAAACTCCTTAGAAGATTTTTTATGAAAAACGGGGAAATCCCGCACGGAAATTATATCCGGTTTCAAGCAAAGCGTCTTAAGGCATATTCTGCATCGCCCATTTAACGCGCAATGAAAGGAAAGAAGGAATTACCAGGGAAGTTTGCCCATCAATGGGGCTATCTTGGTGCCGAAAAGTGCTACGGTGGCCACTATACCTATAAAAGCCGCGATACCAATAGCCACTTTCACAGTGAAAAGCAGAACTATTTTGTCAAGCTGCTCAGGAGTAAGTCTCATCTTAATGTCCTCCTCCTTTTGACTTGCCGTCAAAGTACGGGTCACCGAAAGGTATTACCGGGAACCTGTTTATAAACAGAAGAAAAGTCGCCACAAATCCCGCAAGAAAACCGAGAGTGATCAGGAAGTGATTGATACTGAAAACCAACTCGTTGGTAAGCGAAGGGATAACCAGCAGGAATTTGTCCATCCAGAGACCCGAGAAAGAAACCGTAGCGATAAAGACGACTATGGGCGTAACTATCTTGTGCGTGCGGGGCAACAGGGAAACAAAAGGAAATATGAAGCAGCAGGTGAGGATAGCCCACGCAAGCGAGCGGAAAGGCTCATCCACCACCCTTTTTATCACAAACCCGGTCTCTTCGGGCATGTTCGCGTACCAGATCGTAAGAAGCTGGGAGAACATGAGGTAAACCCAGAAAAGAGAAAAGCCTTGGAGTATCTTTCCCATGTCCCAGTAATGATTAACGGAAAGGTAGTCGTCAAGTCCCAGGTAACGCTTGAGGGGGACCGAAAGTATTATCGTCGCTCCTATGGCCGCTATGAGGCTCCCAATAAAATAGTAGGGTCCGAAAAGCGTGCTGAACCAGTGAGGATCAAGCGACATCATGAAATCCCAGGCGAAAAGGGAAAAAACAAGAGCGTAGACCCCGATTACGGCAGGAGCCAACTTCTTTAACCTGACGATCCTCTCCTTGCCGTTTAGGTCCTGTTCAATTGAGGTTTTGAGGTAGAAGTAGTTCAGAACGAGAAGGATCGAGAAACCTATCACGTTTCTCGCCATTACGAAGTTCATATTAAGCCATATGTCCTTGGGACTGTGGTAGTGATGATGCGCATAAGGAAGGACAAATTCCTGTCCGATGAAAAGAACCAGCAGGAGCACTAAGGAGACTAAAGTGAAGCTCGCAAAACCCTCGCTTATGCGAAGAAGCCCCCTGCCCCACCTGGCGTTGGTTATCCTCAGTATGCAGGAGAACACAAGCCCGCCCTGGGCAACCCCCGTCCAGAAAAGGAAATTCACCAGGAAAAGCTGCCAGACCTCCTCGGCCCTCTCCCCCCTGGCGTTAATTACAAAAGCCACTACACCCACAGCCGCCAGAGCGAGGAAAACCTTGAATACCCAGCCGGGTATCTGGTTTCTTTTAGCGAGTATCTCTTGGCTTATGGACTGATCCATCGTTCTACTGACTCTCCTTGACAGAGCCCGGGTTCTGAAGCTTCCTCAAGTAATTGACCACGTGCCATGCGTCCTGCTCCGATATGTTCTCGCTGTAAGAAGGCATCATCACCTTGCCCCCGTAACGTATATAGGCATAGATGTAACCGTCGGTTCTCTGCGCCACGGTCGGCGTGGTAAGGTTAACCGGGTAAAAACCGAGCCCTTTCTTTATTATGATTCCGTCTCCCAATCCCCCGGGGCCGTGACACACGGCGCATTGCTCTTTGTAAACTTTCGCTCCCCTGGCTACCGACTCACCGCTTCCGGGAACCGGTCCCTTTTTTATCTGCTCGACCTTGCCCCTGTCTTCAAGCTTTGTTTGCTTCCCGTCGGTGGAAATCGAATTGCGCGGAAAAAGCACGGGCTCTTCGTAGGGCTGAATCGAGTCCTGAGACCACATGTCCCACGACCACGGAAGCGAGTGGGCAGAGGAAATGGAAAGCGCGACCGCAAAAGCAACGGCGGTACATACTTTTAATCCCCCGAGGAAGTTAATATCCCAAACTCCCCCTAGAACTGTCCGAAAAAACTTTTTATGCCTCATCAAACTTGATTTCTTCAGCTCCCGTAGAATTTAATATCGCTTCAACCGCACCTATATTTTCCTTCTCACATATAACGGCGACCCCGAACTTGTCATCCGAAAAACGCTCGTCATAAAGCCTCACCGGGGTTCTCTGTCTTATAAGGGAATTCACTATCAGCCCCAAAAAGGTTGAAAGCGCGCCGAAAAGCACCGTAAGCTCAAAAACGATGACCATGTAGGGAATTATCGAAACTATGGGCTTGGCGCTCACCGCTATCGGCCAGGAGCTTGAAGTAAGAACCGTAAAACCGATTCCGCAGGTCGCCCCCAGCAGACCTCCGAAGAGGGTAAAAAACCGCACGGGGCTCTCAGGCAGATCAACCGCCGCCTCAATTTCATGGTCCGGAAACGGGGAGAACACCCTCATGTTGCGGTAACCCGCTTCCTTGAGCTTGCCAATGGCTTCAAGAACCGAATCCTGATACGAGTAAATTCCGATTACGCCCTGATCCATTTCCTGCTAACCTCCCTTCTTCGGCACCGGAAGTATCTCCTTCATCTCCGCTATGGAAACTGCCGGAAGAGTTTTCACAAACAGTAAGAAGAACATGAAGAACCACGCGAAACTTCCGATCGTTATGCCGGCCTCGACAAACGATATCTTGTATATGCCCCACGCGCCGGGCTCAAAATCTCTTGAAAGCGATATCACGATGATATTGAACCGCTCGAACCACATCCCTACGTTTATCAGTATGGAAATGGCGAAAAGCGCCTTTATGTTTTTTCTAACCTTCTCCCACCAAAACGCTATCGGAACAACGCAGTTGCACACCACCATCGTCCAGTAGAAAAACGCGTACTCTCCAGTCATCCTGTACACAAACTGTCCCCATTCATAAGGACTTCCACTGTACCACGCCATGAAAAGTTCCGCCGCGTACGCGTAGGTGACTATGCAGGAGGTCAGAATTATGAGCTTCGCCATGCCGTCGTAGTTATCAAGCGTTATGTAGTCCTCGAGGTGGAAAATCTTCCTTATAGGGATGGTAAGCGTGATAACCATCGCCAGTCCCGAGAAAATGGCTCCCGCAACGAAGTACGGGGGGAATATGGTTGTGTGCCATCCGGGAACGTTACCCATCGCGAAGTCCCAGGACACGACGCTGTGAACTGAGAGAACAAGCGGCGTGGCGAGAGCCGCGAAATAAAGATACGCCCTCGTGTAGTGAAGCCACTCCTTGTTTGAACCCTTCCATCCGAAGGAGAGAATCGAGTATATGATCTTTCTCGGAACTTCCTTCACCTTGTCCCTTATCGCCGCTATATCGGGAATCATTCCGACCACGAAAAACACCGAACTCACCGTAAGATAAGTACCCACCGCGAACACGTCCCACACAAGCGGGGACTTGAAGTTTATCCACAGCTCCCTTGAATTCGGATATGGTATGAGCCACAGGAAGTTCCATGGTCTTCCGAGGTGGATTATGGGGAAAAGTCCCGCCGTGAGAACCGCGAAGACCGTCATGGCCTCGGCGATTCTGTATATGGACATCCTGAACCTTGCGCGGAACAGATAAAGTATGGCCGAGATAAGGGTTCCCGAGTGCGCTATTCCAACCCAGAAAACAAAATCGGTTATGTAGACTCCCCAGAAAACCGGGTGACGATAGCCGGCAACTCCAAGTCCCGTAGCCACCTGATAGAAAAAGCACGTGACGCCGAGTCCCACGAGCGCCACCGTGGGAAGAAAAAGCGCCCACCATTTCGCAGACGGCTTGTCGACCATCCTGACTACATCTTCAGTTATTCTCGCGTAAGTTAAAGGTGTCTGCTGCGTCTGGCTCATTACACTCTTTCCTGTTTGACTTTCTTAAGATAGGTAATCGCGGGCTTGGTGTTTACCACTTCGAGAACCTTGTAGCCCCTATCGTCCTCGGACAGCACCGACGCCCTGCTCTTGTCGTCAAGCAGGTTGCCGAACACTATCGCATCGCTCGGGCAAGCCTGCTCGCAGGCCGTGAGAACCTCTCTGTCGCGAAGAAGCCTTCCTTCATCCTTGGCGAGGTCCTTCCCGTAACTTATTCTCTGAACGCAGAAAGTGCATTTTTCCATGATTCCCTTCGACCTTACCGTCACGTCGGGATTAAGCTGCCAGTTAAGAGGCTCGGGGAACTTGTAGGTATACCAGTTGAACCTTCTTACCTTGTAGGTGCAGTTGTTCGCGCAGTACCTGGTGCCCACGCAGCGGTTGTATATCATGCCGTTTAGGCCCTCGTGGTTGTGGTAAGTCGCGAAAACCGGACACACGGGCTCGCAAGGGGCGTTTCCGCACTGCTGGCAGAGCATGGGCAGAAATCTCACGTCAAGGCTTCCGTCGCTGTTTTTCTCAAAGAATCTCTCTATGCGAATCCAGTTCATCTCGCGGCGTTTCGCCATCTGCTTCTTCCCGACAAAGGGAATGTTGTTCTCTGCGGAACACGCGGTCACGCAGGCCCCGCAGCCGGTGCACTTGTTAAGGTCTATGGCCATTCCCCATCTGTATTTCGAGTATTCTATTTCCGGGTAGAAGTCAGGGTGCTCCGAGTGGTGCGCTCCATGGGCGCCGTTATGATGGCCAATCTGGTCAAGAGCGATGGTCTTGGCGACGTGCCTGTCTCCCTGGCTCTTTGTGTACTGTGTCCTTACAAGCAGGTCTCTTTTCCTAAGGGATGAAACGTTCGCCTTGGTTGAAAGCAGCGAGGGTCCACCTGAAAGCGCATCGGTAGCCGCCGGCAGCAGAGCAAAGGGATTCACCCCTCTTCCCTTCGCGTACCTTCCGTAGGAAGTGTGTCCCTGCCCAATTGGAATGGCAATTGTATCCGGCCTTATTCCCTCATAGACGAAAACCTGTACCTCGAAACTTCCCCCGGGGGTATCAACCTTCACGTAAGAGCCATCCTCAAGGCCCATTTTGGCCGCGACGGCGGGATTTATCTCAAGCCACGAATCCCACACCGAAGTGGTAAGGGCATCGGGAAGTTCCTGAAGCCAAGGCTTGTTCGCCCCTCTTCCGTCAAGAAACCTGTGGGACGGATAAGCAATCAAGTGGAAATCTCCTTCTCCCCGGAACTGCGGATCGCTGAAAGAAACGGAACTTACCCCGGATGAAAGAGCGACATTGACAGGAGCGGGGGTGGTCGTCACCGAACCTTTTACAAGAAGTTTTTTCCAGAATTTCTCGAAGCTTGTTCCGGGAGAGAGAGCCTCGGCCCTTTTCTTCCAGGCGCTTCTTAGATAGTCATAGTATTTTTTCTCTGCGAACGTGTTTTTAAGCGCCTCGACATTCTTTGAAACAGATATCAGCGTATCGCCCGCGGATTTGGTATTGAAAACTGGTCTCATGACGGGCTGAGTGATGCCGGTCACGCTCTTTTTCGGGCTGTAGTCTCCCCAGCTCTCAAAGGAAGTACTTTCGGGAAGTACGAGATGCGCCTTCTCGGAAGTCTCGTCAAGGAATGAAGAGAGGCTTACGACAAACGGCACTTTTTCAAGAGCCTCGGCAACTTTCAGTTCTCCCGGAAGCGTGAAAACCGGGTTCACGTTATGAACGATAAGAACTTCCACCTTGCCCGACCTCATTTCCTCCACCAGCTTCTTCATGTCACTGAAGCTGTTTGCATCCGAGATTGAAAGAGAATCGGAGAAATCAACCGTCTTGCCGATGTTTCCGGCAAGGTAGTTAAGTATGTTCACGGCAACCATGGTTTCGGTCGCGTTTGATCCCGTGTTGGCTGCTCCGCCCCCTATTGCCAGGCTTTTTGAAGACGCGAAGTCCCGGGCGATTTTCTCTATGGTGTCCGTGGACACGTCGGTGAGCGCTGCAACTTTTTTGGGCGTGTAGCCCGAAACCATTCTGGCTATCGGCCCCGGGGCAAACTTGTTAAGACCCTTTGAGATCATAACGTTGGCAATCCCGAGAGCAAGGTACTGCTCCGTGCCCGGTTTCGCCGCAACCCACGTATCGGCGTTTGAAGCGGTCATTCCGGAGCGCGGCTCTATATGAACGACCTGACCGGTTTTCCCGTGATCTATATCTCTTAGCTTTGAATATCCTATGGAGTTTGAAACCGCAGAAAGCCACGTTTCAAGGTAATCAGCCCCGAATGAGAGAAGGTAGTCCGCTTTGTCTATCCTGTAAGAGGGGATTTCGTCTCTTCCGAAAACAATTGAATTCGCCTTTCTGATGGGTTCATGGGAGAAAGTCTCGTAAACGTAATGCTTTCCTCCAAGAGGCCTCAGGAACTCCGCCACGAACTTCGAGTAAGTTCCCGACACGTTGTTGCTCAGATAGACGATCTTCCCCGAGCCGAGAGAATTTAATTTTTCTGTGAGTATCCCTTCACCCCTCTCCCAGCCTATGGCCTCGAGTCTCTGGGTTTCAGTGTTGCGTACAAGCGGGGAGCGGACCCTGTCGGGGTTGTAGAGACCCTGTAGGGAAGCCTGGCCCATGGCGCACGTCTTTCCCCTGTTTATAGGGCTCTCGGGATTGCCTTCAACCTTGATGGCCCGTCCCTCGCGGTTTTTCACCACGAGACCGCAGCCCGACGAGCACTCCCTGCAGGTCGTCGCGTAGAACTTGGGTACTCCGGGAATAATATTTTCAGGAGGAATAACGTAAGGGATTATCTGCTCCACCGGCTCCGAACAACTTCCGGCAACAGCTGCCGTACCGCCGGCTACCCCGATCACTTTCAGGAAATCCCTTCTCTTCATGCCGTTTTTTCCTTTATTTTCTTTCCGAGACATATATCCCCTCCGGCCTAGTAATGGCAGGTCAGACAATCCTTAAGTTCGGTCTTATGTTCCTCGTTGTCGGCGTTTTCTTCGTGACACGATATGCAGAATCCCATCGTCAGGTCCTCTGCCTTGTGCACCACGTCCATCTTCTCAACTTCCCCGTGACAGGTGCTGCACTCAAATCCGCGCTTTATATGCCTTTTATGGTTAAAACGTACAAACTCCGGCATTCCCGCGGAGGTCGTGCCGTACATTCCGGTAACCTTTACCCACGGTATCGGTTCCTGCCTGCGCCAATAACCCTTTACCTTGTTTATTTCCTCTCTTATGTTGATCGTCTGCCCCCCTTGCGTTGTGTACTCAACGTCCCTTCCGGCAACATAAGAATGACATCCCATGCACTTCTGCACCGAGGGGATACCGGGATGGGGGGAAACTTCCGTGTAGCTGTGGCAGGTCTGACACTGTATCTGGTTGTCATCAGCGTGTATCTTGTGGCTGAAAAGAACCGGCTGCGCGGGGCCCTTGTCGCTACTCTCGGCAGTTTCCGCATAAAGGTAAAGACCCGCCGTCACAAGTAAAACGGTCATAGCGATACGCAAGAATCTGTGTGTATCTCTCTTCATCCTAAATTTGCTGAAAAACGGGTTTATTAATCAGGAAGCAGATTAATAATGGGGTAGTATTATTAGCAAGTTCTTCAAATCTGTCAAGAACTCAGAAACCGCTCTGGAAAAACCGCGAAACTCTAAAGAAAAAAGCCGGCGGAGACTGGTTACAGCCCGGGGAAAATCACCGCCGTGTTTTCTCCGAAAGCTCGCTCAAAAAGGCATCCGCTGAGAATTTTCCACCGAAAAGCGGGGAAAAACAGTTCTCCCCAATACCCTTGAGTCCCGAAAAGGAGCCGCCTTCTACGTCAAGCCCCGGCAAATGGGGCAGGACCCCGAGTATGTTCACCGAGAAAACATCCCTCAAGACGGCTGGGTTGGTCGCTGAAGCCACGTCCGCAGGTTCTGGAAACCCGTTTATCACTACCCCAAGCACACGTGCGCCCCTTTGCCTCGCGTACTCAAGAGAAAGGGCGGTATGGTTAAGGGTGCCGAGCCCCGGACGCACGACTATAACCATCGGGGCACCAAGATCAACGGCAAGGTCGGCCATCATGTAGCTCTCGGTAACGGGCACGCAGAGACCTCCTGCGCCTTCAACGAGGGTTACGTCGTTTCGGGATATATAATCCCGCGTATGTTCTATTATGTCCTCAAGAGGAATATCAGCCCCTTCAATCGAGGCAGCTCGATAGGGAGAAAGGGGAACTTTCAGGCGGCAGGGAGAAACCTCCGAGAGCACGCAGTCTTTTCCCAGAAATGCGTAGATGAACTCGGCGTCGCTCAGGCCTTCGAGATCCGTTCCAGTCTGAAACGGCTTTATTACTCCGGTCACAAGACCTTTTTCCCGGAGAAGAGCCGCAAGCGCCGCAGTGACCGCGGTTTTCCCCACTCCCGTGTCGGTACCGGTTATGAAAACGGCTTTGGGAAGATCCTTCATCAAATTCGCGGCAGGAAAACTACAAACCCAGTTCTCTTACCTTCTCGGTTACCTCTTCAGCGTGAGACGAGGTCTTTACCTTTTTCCAGATATGGGCTATCCTGCCACCTTTTTCTATAAGGAAAGTAACCCTGCGGGCGGTATCGAACTTGCTTTTTATCCCGTACAGATCCACTATCTCCCTGCTTTTATCGCTCAGCAGCGGGAAATTGAGTGAAAACTTGTTTCTGAAGTTCTCATGGGACTTAACCCCGTCTGTGCTTACCCCCAGGACCTGCACTCCAAGAGACATAAGTTCCTCCTCCGCATCGCGAAGCGAGCAGGCCTCCTTGGTACAGCCAGAAGTGTTGTCTCTGGGATAGAAGTAAAGAGCTACGGTCCCTTTAGAGTAAAAGTCGCTCAGTCTTACCTTCTCCGCCCCATAGGTTTCGGCTTCAAAATCAGGGGCCTGGCTCCCTACCTCAAGATTTTCTCCCATCTCCAACCTCCTTGGTCACGGCGGAAAAGCACGGGGAATCAGAACATCCCCAAGCTTTCCTTTGCCGCTTCGCTCATCTTTCCTGGATCCCAGGGAGGATCCCACACGATCTCGATGTTTACCTCGGAGACCCCGTCAAGCTCCTCGACAAGGTACTTGGCCTCGGCAACTATCTGCGTTGCGGCGGGACATCCGGGAGACGTCATAGTCATATCGATATTCACCCGGGAATCTTCTATGGCAACCCGGTAAACAAGCCCCAGATTGACTATATCTATCGGTATCTCGGGATCGTATATGTCGCCGAGGACCTCCATCACGTCATCTTTGGTCACTTCGAATTTTTCAGTCGTCTCGCTCATCGAAAAAAGACCTTTACTTAAAAAATATCATTCCCCAGCCTGCAACTCAACACCGCATCTGGGACAGAAACCATCAGACTCTCGGTATTCGTAGTATTCGCCACAGTAAGAACAAAGCTTTACCTTGGGTCTCGTGATAAGCCACAGCGGCAGAAACAATATGAGGACGAAAAACACGCCGAGGAACCATAAAAACGCCTTCCCAGTGCTCTTACCCCTGTTTTTCGCATCCGTATAAACCCAGAAAGCGGCTATAAACGCGATCGCCAGTCCAAGAAATTGCATGGTAATCCCTATTTCCTATAGAAAATTATATGCTTTGTTCACCGTTTAAAGACCTAGTTCTTTTACCTTGATGAGTATCTCTTCGGCATGGGACGAGGGTTTAACTTTGTGCCAAATATACGCTATCCTGCCACCTTTTTCTATAAGGAAGGTGGTCCTGCGAGCAACGAAGGGGATGAGCCTCCACCTTGCCCCGTACAGATCCACTATCTTCCTTCTTTTGTCGCTCAACAACGGGAAATTGAGTGAAAACTTGTCTCTGAACTTCTCATGGGACTTTACCCCGTCTGTGCTTACCCCCAAGACCTGTACTCCAAGAGATGCAAGTTCCCGCTCCGCATTGCGAAGCGAACAAGCCTCCCAAATACAGCCCGTACTGTTGTCCCTAGGATAAAAGTAAAGCACCACGGTACCTTTAGAATAAAAGTCGCTCAACCTTACCTTCTCCGCTCCGTAGGTTTCGGTTTCAAAATCAGGGGCCTGGCTCCCTACCTCAAGATTTCTTCCCATAATAATTCCCCCTCTATCCTGTTGATTTTATCACCTCAAGCGCCGCATTGTAATCTGGCTCGTTCACTATGTCTCCAACGTACTCAACGTGCTCAATAACATTATCACGACCCACAACGAAAATCGCGCGGGCAAGAAGCCTGTTCTCCTTTATGAGCACCCCGTAGGCCTCTCCGAAAGAGGCGTACTGGTAATCTGACGCCGTCCTTACCCTCTCCACTCCGGCGGCCGCGCAGTAGCGGCTCTGCGCGAAAGGAAGATCCATGCTCACCGTTATTATCTGGACCGAATCAGAAAGCGCCGCCGCTTCCTCGTTGAACCTTCTGATCTGGACATCGCAGACCGGCGTATCCACCGAAACCACCACGTTGAACACCTTCACGTCATCGCCGAAATTCTCAAGGCTTACCTCGCTTCCCAAGGTTTCCACGCACCTGAAATCGGGAGCCTGATCGCCTTTTTTCAGTTCAGGACCGATAAGGGTAATCGGATTGCCTTTCATCTTTACCGCATCATCTCTTTCCATCTGGCTTTTTCCTCCTCAAAGCTGTTTTTCTTCAATATCAAGATTTATTTTCTTGGCCGTCACGTTCGCGTCGTAAATCGATATCCCCGCAATGAAAAGCGTCGCAAGAGAGTACCCCGCAACGAGAGTAAGCGTAGAACGGGGAATATCTTCGAGTGTCTGAGTATCCGCAAACTCAAGGAAAACCTCAAGCGGTTCGCGCGAGAGGATATTCACTATTATTATAAGGGCGAATATCGAGATGCCCTTAGCAAACTGCCCGTTATAGAGCTGTCCCAGTCCCGGGAAAAAAAGGGAAAGCAAAACTGCCAGCCAAGGTCTTTTTCTTCCTTCTCCACGCATGCTCCACAAGCACTCCATCAGCAAAGAAAACCGCGAAGAGCCTCCCCGGGGCTTTTGGCTTTCATAAATGTTTCTCCTATAAGAAAAGTGTCTATACCGCAGGCCATAAGTCCTTCCATATCGTTGACCGACGATATGCCGCTTTCGCTTATTATGATTTTTCCTTCAGGCACCATGCCGGAAAGCCTCTTTGACACGTCAAGTGAAACGTCGAATGTCCGAAGGTCTCTGTTATTTATGCCGATTATTTCGCTTCCCGCCAGCAGGGCGGTCTCGAGTTCCTCCTCGCCGTGCACCTCCACGATGCAGTTCATTCCTAGGGAACCTGAGAGAGAAAGATATTCCTCTATTTGCCCGCGGTCCAAGACGGCGACTATAAGAAGCACGAGGTCAGCCCCGTGGCACCTTGCCTCGTAGACCTGGTAGGGGTCTATGGTGAAATCCTTTCTCAGAATCGGAAGCGCCGAGTGAGTTCTTATATCGGAGAGATAGGAGATATCGCCTCCGAAAAACTTGCGGTCGGTAAGAACTGAAAGCGCAAAAGCCCCCGAGGCTTCATACTCCCGGGCAATAGAGAAATGATCGAAATCATCCCTTATGACTCCCTTGGAAGGAGAAGCCCGTTTTATTTCCGATATTATCTTCACCCCCCGGGTCTCTGCGTGAAGAGCGGCAAAATCAATTGCCGGGGAACGGTCCGCGGCGGCGGACACGAGTTCTTCAAGAGGAAGCTTTTTTTTCGCCTCATCCAGTTCCTGCCTTTTATACGCAACTATATCGTCAAGAATCATTCGGCTGGTTCCGGTTGGTAATTTCGATCAGCATCTCAAGCTTTCCAAGCGCGGCCCCGCTTAAAAGAGAATCTTTGGCCAGAGCTAGTGCTTCCGCAAGGCTCGCCGCCTTACCCGAAACGTATATGGCCGCCATCGCGTTAAGTAGGCTCGCGTCTGTCTTCGCACCGTTCTCCCCTCCTCTCAGTACAGAAAGGGTTATCTCCGCGTTTTCGGCCGCGCTCGCGCCGCCCCTGAGTTCTTCCTGCGAGCCGGTTTTTACACCAAAATCTTCGGGGTGCAGATCGTACTCGGCGATTTCGCCGTCTCGAAGTTCGGCCACTTTGGTGCTTCCCGTAACGGTTATCTCGTCCATGCACCCTTCTCCATGAACCACCATGACCTTTTGCGAACCCAGGTTTTTAAGCACTTCGGCGACGGGAACGAGAAGCTGCGGTGAGTAGACTCCCATAACCTGATTTTTTACTCCCGCGGGATTTACCACGGGACCTATCAGGTTAAAAACAGTCCTTATTCCGAGTTCCTTTCTGCACTTTGCTACATTTCTCATGGCGGGGTGATATACGGGAGCGAAAAGAAAAGCTATGCCCGTTTCCGAAAGACATTTCTGCGCAAGAGACGGAGAAATACCTATTTTCACCCCAAGTGCTTCCAGAACGTCCGCGCTTCCGACCGGGCTTGAAACCGACCTGTTGCCGTGCTTTGCAACCGTGACTCCCGCTCCTGAGACTATGAAGGCAGCGGTTGTGGATATGTTAAATGTCCCGCTTCCGTCACCACCGGTCCCGCAGAGATCCACTGCGGTTTCCCTGTCGCAGTCTATCTTTTCGGCCTTACCCAAAAGGGCCTTCGCAACGCCGGTTATCTCGGAAACGGTTTCCCCCTTCATGCGAAGCGCCGTAAGAAAGGCAGCCATCTGGCTTTCGGGAAGTTCCCCCTCCATCATAAGGTCAAAGACCGCGGCCACCTCTTTTTCCGAGAGATCCCCGCCTTCCACAAGCTTTGAGATTACCTCAGTTATCATTGCTTAACTCGCCTTTTTCCATGCCTTTTCCGATTTTATCGAGAATGCCGTTTATAAACGCGGCGGAGGTCTCCGACCCGAACTCCTTGGCCACTTCGATCGCCTCGTTTATAGTAACAGGCAGGGGTATATCGCTCAAGAAAACGATCTCGTAAACCGAGAGGCGCAGAATGTTCCTGTCTATCATGGACATTCTCGACACCCTCCAGTGTTCAGAAGATCTGTTTAAGATGCTGTCTATGGCGTCGATATTTTCCAAAACGCCCTGGCAGAGCAGAAACGCAAATTCAAGCGTTTCGCCGTCCGCCGCTTCGTGATGAAGTAAACAGAAAGACTCAAAATCGGAACGCGGGTTGGATAAACGTGGGGAACCGTCCCCTGAGGCTGAATCAACCTGATAGAGAAACTGAAGGGCGGTTTCTCTTGATAACCTTCTCTTCCCCATCTGGTAAATCTAGGAAAGCGCTTTTACGAGGTTAACCATCTCAAGCGCGCTGAGAGCGGCCTCGCTTCCCCTGTTTCCCGCCTTGACCCCTGCCCTTTCAATGGCCTGCTCGGTGGTCTCAGTGGTTATTATGCCGCAGCAGACGGGCACTCCGGTCTCAAGAGCCACCGCTGCGAGGTCCTTTGTCACCTGCGAAGCGAGAAAATCAAAATGGGAAGTCTGCCCCCTTATTATGGCTCCAATCGCCACAACAGCATCGTATTTTCCTGACAGCGCCGCCTTTTTCACCGCCAAAGGCACCTCGAAAGAGCCGGGCACCTTTATCACGTCTATTGACCTCTGGCCCGCACCGTGGCGAACAAGGGTATCGATCGCTCCCTCCGTCATGGGGTTCGTGACAAAGCTGTTTACCCTGCTTGACACTATGGCGAAGCGGAATTTCCCGGCGCTCAGTTTTCCTTCTATCGTTTCAGGCATCTACTCCCCTCTTACTTTGATATTGAGACAATATTACTGTAATCAGCACTTTTTCCCATTGCAATTTCCTTTTCCGTGTAATCCGAAATATCTATGGGAACGCTCCCGACCATCCTGAGCCCGAATCCCTCAAGCCCCTTTACCTTTATCGGATTGTTAGTGAGAAGCCTTATGTCGCGCACTCCAAGATCCCTGAGTATCTGGGCCCCCACTCCGTAATGCCTGAGTTCAGCCTTGAGTTCTTGTCTCTCCGAAACAAGGGCGGGTATCTCCTTTATTTTTCCGTTTGAATAGCGCTTTATCTTTTTCGCAAATCCCCCGTTGCTTGACTCCTGGTTTATGTAGACGAGAACCCCGGAGCCGTTTGCCTCTATCATCTTTAGGGACTGGGTAAGCTTTGCCCTGCTGTGGCAGTAAAGCGAACCGAAAATATCGCTTATGGCGCAGTCGGAGTGCACCCTAACGAGCGTGTCCTCCTCGGAGCTTGGTTCCCCCTTCACAAAGGCCATGTGCTGAAGACCGTCTATTTCATTTTCAAAAGCGATGGCACGAAAAACCCCGTACTCGGTAGGCACCTCCGCCTCTGCCACCCTGCGCACGAAGCTCTCCTTGCCTATTCTGTACCTTATCAGATCCGCTATAGTGGCGATCTTTATGCAGTGCTTTTTCGAGAAAGCCATCAGATCCTCAAGACGCGCCATGTCGCCGTTTTCCTTCATTATCTCACAGATAACCGACGCCGGATGGAAACCCGCCAGCCTTGATATGTCGACTGAGCCTTCTGTGTGGCCGGCGCGGACAAGCACCCCGCCCTTTTTCGCTATGAGTGGAAAAATATGCCCGGGACGCACGAAATCCTCAGGTCTTGAGCCTTCGGATATGGCCTGTCTTATCGTTGAGGCCCTGTCATGGGTCGATATGCCGGTCGTAACCCCCTTTTTCGCGTCTATGGGGACGGTGAAAGCCGTGTGTTCGGGAGCTTCGTTGTACTCGGGCTTTATGGGCTGAAGAGCCAGACGGTCCGCGTCTTCCTGAGTAAGGGAGAGACAGATAAGACCACGGCCGTGAGTAGCCATGAAATTGATCATTTCCGCGGTAGCATTTTCGGCGGGTATGACGAAATCTCCCTCGTTCTCCCTGTCTTCGTCATCGACCAGTATTACGAGTTTGCCCTGTTTTACGTCATCAATAATTTCTTCGATGGAGTTCATTTTCTCACATACTCTTCCGTCGCGAAAAACGTCATAAACACAAACAATTTCTTTAAGCAGGATATAGAATAGACAGCGTCTCTGTCAACAAACACGCGGAGCTTTACGTGCGGAAAAGACCAACCTTCTCCTTTATCTCCTCCATGTTCTCTTCGGCTATCCGTTTCGCCTTGAGGGTTCCCTCGCGGAGTATGTCCCTTACCTCGTCCGTCCTTTTTTCATACTGCACTCTTTTTTCCCTAACGGGCTCAAGGAGAAGGTTTATGGCGCGGGCGAGTTTCTTCTTCACCTCTACATCCCCGACGTTTCCTGTCTTGTAGCGGTCCTTGAGGTCCTCTATCTCCTCGGTATCGTCGTTGAAAAGATCGTGGTAGATAAAAACCGGATTGCCTTCCACGGTGCCCGGTATGTCGGCCCTTATCCTCTTCGGGTCGGTATACATGCTCCTTACCTTGCGCTCAACTTCCTTTTTACTGTCGCTGAGGTATATGCAGTTGTTAAGGCTCTTGCTCATCTTCCTGTTCCCGTCGGTGCCTACGAGGCGAGACGCTTCGCTAATGAGCGGTTCAGGCTCTCCGAAGTAATCGCCGTAGAGAAAATTGAACCTCCTGGCAAGCTCCCTGGTGAGTTCCACGTGACTCAGTTGATCCTCGCCCACGGGGACCTTAGTCGCCCGGAACATCAGTATGTCGGCCGCCATCAGCACGGGGTATCCGAGAAGCCCGGCAGAGTAGTTGTCCCCCACTCCCATATCCTGAATTTTCTCCTTAAGGGTGGGGATTCTCTGGAGCCTCGGCACAGGGCAAAGCATCGAGAGTATGGTAAAGAGTTCGGTTATCTGAGGCACTTGGGACTGGACATAAAAAACCGAGCTCTCCGGGTCCATTCCCACCGAAAGCCAGTCGCATACCATCTCGATCGTGTTTTCCTCAACCTCAACAGCCCTGTCGTAATGCGTGGTCAGCATGTGGAGGTTGGCAACCAGAAAAAAACAGTCGTATTCGCTCTGAAACCTGATGCGGTTTTGAAGCGAACCCACAAGGTGTCCCAGATGAAGTTTTCCCGTCGGTCTGTCTCCGGTAACCAGAATGGGTCTTGAGCTCACTTTAACCTCCGAAAATCGATGCGTGGCGGTAATGTTACTCAAACAGCGAAGATACTCAACACGAGGTATGGGATTAAGGGCCGTCGGCCCAGGCTCTTGTTAGATTCCTGCAGGAAATAAAATCCCACCACGCCGAAACCGAAGACCTCACCGGCCTCGATCACATCATTGACACGGTACTTTCTTGTGTGGTAGGGTAAATGATAATATTTCTCATTTACCCATGCAGATGAGCAGAACATTTTCCTTATCGCTTACAATCGCCTTTCTGGGAGCGCAGATGCTCTCCTTTGCCCATGCGGCCGAGTACGGTTCCTGGGAACACGAGCATGAGGGAATTGCCTGCGAGATATGCCTGAGCGCCAAGTATCAGGACTTCTCAAGTCCCGACGCCGCGAGCGGGCCCAGTGTTCTTCGCCACGCGGAATACGTCTCTCAGTCACCCGCTAGCGCTACCATCGTTCGGGACAATTACGATGAGGGAATTACCCGCGGACCTCCCATCCCATCCTGACTCTGTAAACAGACTTTTTATTCCCCGCGCATACGTGCGGGCAGCGGAATTTTCTTTTCAAACTTTAAGGAGGAAAAAATGAATATATTGCGTTTCGCGGTAATAACTGCGTTTTTTGCCGTCTTGCCGTTTTCTCATATCCCCGCCTTCGCCGCTTCTGATCAGGAGATAGAAGCTTTGAAGAAGGAAATACAGGAAATGAGGTCAGAATATGAGAACCGGATTTTAAAGATGGAGGAAAAACTTGCCGAGATGAAGACTGCGGCAACCGTGGATAAAACGAAAACGACTTACTCAAAGAGCAGGGACAGCGTCTACCCCGGCAGAGCCATTTACAACAGCACCCTTAATCCTTCAATCGGAGCGGTACTGGGCGGACGCTTCGCCGCATTCTCTTCTGACGAGGGCGAGATTCCAGGGTTTGTCCTAGGACACGAAGGAGAACGCGGAGCGGAAGGAATTTCCCTCGGAGAAACCGAACTTAATCTTTCGACAAGTGTTGACGATAAATTCTACGGCCACATAACCACGGCCCTTGCAGACCATGGAGACGGGGTTGAGATAGAGCTTGAGGAGGCATACGTGGAAACCCTTCCAGGTCTCGGGCTTCCAACGGGAGCGACGATAAGGATGGGACGCGCGTTCTGGACTTTTGGATACCTGAACGAGCATCACGCCCACGCTGACGATTTCGCCGATCGTTCCCTGCCTTACAGGGTGTACCTTGACAAGGGCTTTAATGATACCGGAGCGCAGATTTCATACGTGCTTCCAACAGATTTCTATGTTGAGGCGGGAGGCGGTATTTTCCGCGGAGACGATTTCCCGTTTGCGGGAGCTGAGGGTAGCGACATAAACTCATTCAGTGCCTTCCTGCGGGTAGGCGGTGACATAGGAAATAATTCATCCTGGAGAATCGGGGGTTATTTCCTTGACGGAGAGGCAAGCGGTCGCGCCGGCGGACACGGACATGGACACGAAGACGAGCATGCCCATATGGATGACCACATGGATGATCACGATGACGACCACATGGATGATCACGATGATGACCACATGAATGACCACGATGATGACCACATGGATGACCACGCGGGTGAACACATGGATGACCACGATGATGACCACGCGGATGAACATGGACATGAGGAGTTCTTCAGCGCCGGCATGTTTACGGGCGACACGAGGCTTTACTCGGTTGATTTTCGCTACGTTTGGGCCCCCACTGGAAACATCCGCCAAAAAGAGGTGCTTCTCCAGGGTGAGTATTTCTGGCGTGAAGAAGAAGGCATCTACACTCTTGAGGAAGGAGGCGAGGTCCACGAAGAGCACCTCGACGGAGGAAGCCACGGCTGGTATGCACAGGGGGTTTTCAAGTTCTCGCCGAAATGGAGAATCGGAACCCGCTATTCCCAGATCTACTCTCCTAAGGATTCAGGGATAGATCATGACCCCTACGCGGTAGCAGTCATGGGAGACTGGTCAAACAGTGAATTCTCGCGCATACGCCTTCAGTACAACTACGAGAAACTGGGTGAGGACCTGAGCGACAACCAGATCCTGCTCCAGTACATAATGAGCATAGGCGCACACGCCGCGCATAAATACTAAGAGCAACCGTAGCGTGAAACGCTACCTGGTTTTTCTCTCTACCCTCATGCCGGGGCTGCTTTTCGCGGCCCCGGCATATTTTTTGGCAGCTGGCCCAGGGAATCGGTGGAACTGACGGCCCGAAGTACATACACAAGTACATACATCATTGACATCGCACTTTTTCGTGTGGTAGGCTAAATGATAATATTTCTCATTTACCCATACAGATGAGCAGAACATTTTCCTTATCGCTTACAATCGCCTTTCTGGGAGCGCAGATGCTTTTCTTTGCCCATGCGGCCGAGTGCGGTTCCCGGGAACACGAGCATGAGAGAGTTTCCTGCGAAATCTGCCTGAACGCCAAGTATCAGGACTTCTCAAGTCCCGGCGCCACGAGTGAAGTCCGTGTTCTTCACCGCGCACAGCACGTCCCGCAGCCGCTCGCTGACGTTATCTTCGTTCGGGACACTTGCGAAGCGGGAATTACCCGCGGACCTCCCATCTCCTCCTGAGCTGTAAACAGACTTTTTATTCCCCGCGCATACGTGCGGGCAGCGGAATTTTCTTTTCAAACTTTAAGGAGGAAAAAATGAATATATTGCGTTTCGCGGTAATAACTGCGTTTTTTGCCGTCTTGCCGTTTTCTCATATCCCCGCTTTCGCCGCTTCTTATCAGAAGGTAAAAGTATTTGCCTGCGAACCGGAATGGGCGGCACTGGCCCAAGAAATCGGCGGTGACAAGGTGGAAGCGTTTTCAGCCACCTCGGCCACACAGAATCCACACTACATAAGGGCACGCCCAAGCCTGATATCCAAAGTGCGCAAAGCCGATCTGCTGATCTGCTCGGGCGCAAGTCTTGAGGTAGGCTGGCTTCCGGTTCTGCTCAAGAAGGCAAGTTCTGATCTCCAGCCCGGCTCCGCCGGTTACCTTATGGCTGCAAATCTGGTCACCATGCTCGAAGTACCGGTTGTGGTCGACCGCAGCATGGGAGATATACATCCGGAAGGCAATCCCCACTTGCACCTGAATCCGTACAACCTGATAATTGTAGGCGAAGTGCTTGCCGATCGCCTTTCGGAAATCGACCCTGGGACCGCCTCTTTTTACAAAAACCGATTCCAGGATTTTTCATCACGCATGCAAAAGGCCATCTCCCGGTGGGAATCCGAGGCCGCCGAGCTTAAAGGGAAGCCGGTGGTGGTTCATCACAAATCGTTTAGTTATCTGATTGACTGGCTCGGAATGAAAGGAGTGGGGGCGCTTGAACCGAAACCCGGAATTCCCCCCACAGCTTCTCACCTGAAGAATCTGCTGCAGCAGTTAAGAAACAGCCCGGCGGATGTGATTATCCGTACCCCTTACGATCCGGCTGGCGCGAGTGAATGGTTCTCGGAGAAAACCGGGACAAGGGCAGTCGTGCTTCCTTACACCATTGGCGGTGACAGCCAGAGCGGCGACCTGTTCGCGCTGTTTGACAGGATTATAGCTTTGTTAAAATAGACATATAATGTTAAGCGGTGAACTTCTGGAAATCATCGGGCCGGCAGTGGCTGCGGGCCTCATGATTGCGCTTACCCACGCTCCCTTGGGCATCGAGGTGCTGCGCCGCGGCATCATCTTCATTGATCTTGCGGTGGCGCAGATTGCGGGACTCGGGCTTGTGGTCGGCAACATGTTTATCCATGATCCTTCTCCGTTGCTGATCCAGTTCATGGCTCTTAGCTGCGCGGTCGCGGCAGGGCTGTTTTTCCGCAAGGTGGAAACGGCGATGCCCGAGCGACAGGAAGCGGTCATAGGGTGCACTTTCGTACTTGCCGCATCGCTGGCGCTTCTGCTGCTGGCCGACCACCCCCACGGCGGAGAAGAGGTAAAGCACCTGCTTTCGGGACAGATGCTGTTTGTGACATGGACAGACGTGGCGAAACACTCGCCCATTTACGCGTTGATACTGCTGGTCTGGTTCTTCAGGCCCGAGGTGCGGAACAACATTGGATTTTACCTGCTCTTCGCCCTTGCCATCACTTCGTCGGTTCAGCTGGTCGGCGTCTATGTAGTCTTTGCGAGCCTCATACTGCCGGCTCTGGCCGCCGTACGCGTAAGACAGCCTCATCTTGTCGCATGGCTCTGCGGGGTGGTGGCGCTTCTGTCAGGCATCGCCTTCGCCGTAGCGTTCGATATGCCCGCCGGACCGATTATTATCCTGTCATACACCGCGACGGCCCTGACTATACGAGGGGTCAGGATGGCAAACCGGGATCAGAGAACTTAACAAGAGTTTAATGCTCTATATCAGGAATGTTTAATGAAACAGTTATCGTTAAGTCATCCTTTCGATATGAAACATTAGGAGATCAGAGAGATGAGACAATTTGATGTTGTCATTGTTGGAGCCGGTCCGGCAGGGATAGGGGTTGCCGCTATGCTTAAAGATCTGGGTATAAAGCGAATGATTGTTCTTGAGAGAGAAGAAGTCGGCGCGACCTTCGACAAATGGCCGAAGGAAATGCAACTCTTAACCCCCTCATTTACCACTAATTTTTATGGTCATCTTGACCTTAATGCGGTTATATCCGGAACCTCGCCAGCATATATGCTTCAAAAGGAACACCCTACCGGCAAAGAGTATGCGCTGTATTTAAGAACTGTATCAGAATATTTTGATTTGCCGGTTATGGAACATACAAATGTAGAGGAGGTACTTTATTCTGAAGGCTCTTTTAAGGTTCACATCACTGAAGGAAAGCCGATAGAGTCTCGCTTTTTGATTTGGGCGGCCGGAGAATTTCAATACCCGAATACAAATTCCATTTCAGGTGCTGAACTGTGTTTGCATAACAGCCGGGTGAAAAGCTGGGAACAGGTTGAAGGCGATGAAATTTATATTATCGGCGGTTATGAGAGTGGCATTGATGCAGCCATCCATTTAAGTCGATTAGGCAAGAAGGTTCGTGTATTAGATCGCGATGCGCGTTGGAGTAGAAAAACAACTGACCCAAGTGAAAACTTATCACCTTTTACGTTGGAGAGATTGAAGCAAGAAATAATTTATAACAGGATTGAGCTTGTTGGTAAATCCATGGTTAGGGAGATAAGGTTGGAGCAGGACAAGTATTTGATTTATGTCAGAGGCAAATCATTACCTTATCAAAGTGCCACACCACCCATTTTGGCAACAGGATTTAAAAGTAGTTTGGTCGTCATTAAAGAGTTGTTTGATTGGGAAAAGGAGAAAGATTACTGTTTGCTGAATGAGCAGGATGAATCAACCAGAACTCCTGGATTGTTTCTCGTTGGTCCACAAGTTCGTCATGATGATCTTATTTTTTGTTTTATTTATAAGTATCGGCAGAGGTTTGGTGTTGTCGCTAATGCAATTGGAAAACGATTGGGTATGGATACAACGCTGCTTGAGCCATATCGTAATGAAGGTCTCTACCTAGATGATTTGAGCTGCTGCGGAGAGGAGTGTGTTTGCTGATGCAAGAAGAGTTAGTTCAGAAAAAAGTTAAGGCCAATATAAACGTACAATGGTTATGCCAGTTAATTGCCAGTTTGTCTTGGTTCGCTTCCGTTTTTGCTTACGGATCATTTGAACTGGGTGATTGCCTGCAATTGTCAGCTGCATCCGCATGGACCGTATCTAATATTATGAACTATCTTAGCCAATAAAAATTATGTCATAAGCCAAAGCACGTGGCGGTGGAGGCAGGAGGCCAGTGTCAACAGAAGTGGCTTCTGGCGCATACGACGCCTTTAAGTTTGGAACTCTTGAACAAAGACGCCGGTTGGTGAACTTTGTATCTTCGAACCTAGAGCTAAAGGGATTAACCCTTTTTTATACCTCGCCCCTTGAAAAAACCGTGATAGGTTCGTAAATGCGTCTAATATTGAAGAATGGCGCGCCCGGAGGGATTCGAACCCCCAACCTCTTGATCCGTAGTCAAGCGCTCTGTCCAGTTGGGCTACGGGCGCAGAAAAGCGACGTTTCCTAATGGTTCCTGAGCCAAGTGGCGCAGTCAACCCGGAAAACGGCAGGGACGATTAACAATACGGATTTCTGTATTATAATAGTCGTTCTGAATTTTATTTCGGGAAAAACTAATGGAAAAGCTTGAATCGCTTCTTGACATCGAAGTCGAAACCTATCTTCGCAGGGTGAAAGACAAAGAGGAGATAAAGAATCTTGTTTCCGGGAACCTAACCCGGAAAACCTACGCAAGATTCCTGTTCACTTTTTATATAATCGAATTTCTGAGTCAGAGAGCGGTTAACATGGCAAGCATAAACACTAAAGACTCCGATCCCTACCTAAGCAAAAGGTTCCATTCCTGCGCACAGGGAGAACTCGGACATGCCGAGATTGCCCTTCGTGACCTAAAGGATCTCGGGGAAAAGGAGATCAACCCTTTCTGCCTTGAGATCGTACGGGAATACGACGAGTTCCTGCAGAATGCCGCCGAGCAGTTTCCTCTCGCGATACTCGGACACTCCTATCTGTTTGAAAACGTATCGGGACTTCTTTTTCCTGAGGTAGAAACAGTTCCCGACCCCTCAACTTTCATAGAGGTTCACGCCAAGGAAGATCCCGCGCACTCCTTAGCGATAAAAAAAACGGTAAGAAGAATCGAAAAAGATCTCGGCAAGGAAAAGATCGAAAAAATTGTCCAGTTCAGCAGGGAAAGCGGAGATTACCTGATGCGGCTATTTGATTCCCTTGCCTAGACCTAGGATCTCTTCATAGCGAAAACACGAGACCAGATGATCGTTCACCACCCCCGTCGCCTGAAGATGGGCGTAGACGATAGTGGGACCCATGAAGCGGAAGCCTCGTTTCTTAAGGTCGCGACTGACCGTCACTGAAAGTTCCGTAGAGGCCGGTATTTCCGATAGTTCCTCCCAGGTGTTCGTAACCGGAACTCCGCCGGTAAATCCCCACAAATAATCGGAGAAGCTCCCGAACTCATCCCGTATTTCCAAGAACCGGGCAGCGTTATTTATAGAAGCCTCTATTTTCTTCCGGTTGCGTATTATTCCGCTGTCCGACATGAGCTCCTGTATCTTTTTCTCTCCGTAGCAGACAACTTTTTCCGGATCGAACCCGTCGTAAAGGCGCCTGTAGTTCTCCCTTTTGCGAAGAACCGTAAGCCAGCTCAGCCCGGCTTGGGCGGACTCGAGGACCAGAAATTCAAACTGCTTTTCGTCGGAAAAAACGGGAACTCCCCACTCCTTGTCGTGATAAGCTCTCTCAAGATCGGTGTGCTCGCACCAAGGGCATCTTCGCATTCTATTTACTCCTAGGTTCAAAGGAAAATGTTGTAGAGAAACCCAAAGAAAAGCACCTGAGGGACGGCCACCACTGGAAGGAGCAAAGCTGTCTTTCTGCCTATGTTAGTCCAGAGAAGTCCGATCTCCGTATAGTCGGTCACAACCCCCGCCATCAGGAAAACGAAGGGATTTCCAAACGCCTGGACCTTGTCATAGATCTCAAACGCAATAACCGAACTTCCCTCGCTGCAGACCTCAATCACGGTAGCTCCCACAAGGGTGAGCAAAAGACCCCCGGCGTCCGGACCCAGATAACGCATGAAAAATTCCCCGGGGACGTATACGTCTATCAGGACCGCCGCGATAAGCCCGATTATAAGCCACCAGAGAACCATGTTGGAAAGACTGAGACTTCCCCTGAGAACTCCCGGAACAGTTTCCCTCAGGGAAAAATTCTTTATCTTTTCCCACTCGTATCCTTCTCCCAAGCCAGTGAAGTCGTTTTTCTCCACGTAGCCGCCCCGCTCAAGTGCCTCGAAGATAAGGCCGGTAATAATGGCGATAAATCCCGCCGTGACTATGAACAGAACACCTTTCCACCCGAAAAAGCTTATGAGAAGAATGGTTACGGGGAAATTCGCCCATGGAGAAGCGAGCAGAAATGTTATCACAGCCGGGATGCTCGCCCCTTTTTTGTAGATCTGGATCGCTATTGCAAGTATTCCGTGGGAACAGGAAGACATTACAAAACCTCCCGCGAGCGCGTAGAAAAGCGATGGCTTGCCCGTTTTGCCAAGGTATCTGTATATAAACCCTTGGGGAACGAAGTAATCTATTGCCCCTCCCAAAAGAAAGCCTAAAGCAAGCGGAATGGCGAGCAGTCGGAGATAGCCCAGCAGAGAAGCATTAAGGGCCGAAAGAGGCGACAGGAAGGAAACGGCAACCAAGCACAGAAGCAACGCGAGAGAGATCTTAAGGTTTCGGCTGACTCGAAGCGGTTCGCCGGGAGGGGGGACATGGCAACATGAGGCCTGATCAGTATCCGTGTTAGAAACCGTATGGACCACTAGACAATTCCCGAATTCACTTTTTATCCGCCTTCAACGAAAAACTAAAGCAAATTTAATCCTTACTACGCATCTGCCGAGAAACCCACGCGCGCAGAGAACTTTCCTCTCATTATTTCGCGAAAATCGAAAAAACTCAGCTGATTAATATTCTCCGCTCTCGCGCTGTTATGATGTGATAGTATACCCTGAATAATGCGATTCGGATTAACCAGAATCCCATACATTCCAAGGAGGTTTTTCATCATGCGATCAAGAAGTTTCGGTGTTTTGTTTTTGTCATCGGTGTTTTGCATTGCGGGACTGCTCCTGCTTTCATCTTGTGGAGATGATGATAAGACGGAACCGATGGAGATGAGAGGATTTTTTCTCAGCATTACTGAGGCAAATACATTAGATTGCGGCTATGAAAACGCCAACGTATTTTTAAGGGGAGATGAATCCACCGGTAGGCTTGACGTTGAAATTGTCTCCACAAGCCCTACTTTTCCGGACTCCGAATTCAAGTATAAGGGATCAAAAATCATCAAGGGAGAGGGGGGGGGAACGTGGAAAAAACTATTGTAGCCTCCTACGTAATTGAAAGTGATGATGGAAATCTCTCCCCGGCAACAGTAAATGTCGTTTCAAAAACCGACGATGAAATCGGCAACGGGGCCACCATCTTTACCGGTTACTGGACCGGCAACGCTGTCCGGCCTGCTGGCAACCCTATAGTGATGTGTCCATATGTACTCGTACCGAGAGAAGCATTAGATGGAGACAGCTGTGGGGAGGAAGTATCGCAGATGGCCGCGGGGTTGAGAAAATATTTTGCCGACGACGCAGACAATCCAACTAAGTTGGGAGATTGCTACAGGCAGCTTACTCCTGAAGGCAGGCTGTCTCCAATGAAATTCGAATGAAGAAGATCTCTCATATTGTGATCAAGAGTTGACTTTGCCGGAAATCCGGATTTTTCCGTTTGTCCGCCTTTTTTTCTAGGGTAGAATCCTTGCGTTATGGGAAAGAGAATAGTGGTAGCCATGAGCGGAGGGGTAGACAGTGCCACCACAGCCGCCCTTCTTAAGTCCCAAGGGCATGAAGTCATAGGAATGACCATGCAGCTTTGGGATTATGGAGAGAGTGAAGGAGGATGTTGCTCCGCGGATGAGGTCTGCGACGCCAGAAGAGTCGCATACGAGATAGGCATACCTCACTACGTGGTAAATTACATGGACTCCTTCAGGGAACTCGTGGTCTCCGATTTCGTAAGCAAGTACGATTCGGGAGAAACTCCCATACCCTGCGTGCTGTGCAACCAGTTCATGAAGTTTGACTTCCTTCTGAAGCGGGCTCTTGAGCTTGACGCGGATTTTCTCGCCACGGGCCACTACGCGAGGATATCCCGAAGCGCCGAAACCGGCGAGTACTCTCTTGAGCAGGCAGTTGATCCCGCCAAGGATCAGTCTTACTTTCTCTTCACTCTAGGCCAGAGAGAACTTCAAAGGCTCATTTTCCCTCTGGGAGACAAAACGAAAACCGAAGTGAGAAAAATTGCCGAGAATATGGGACTCAGAGTCGCCACGAAGGCCGAGAGCATGGGCGTCTGCTTCATCACGGGAGACGGCTACAGGGAATTTCTCGAGCCCTACCTTGAAAGAGGAAAAATAGAGGGCGACATAGTGGACATGGAGGGAAATCCTATCGCCAGGCACAGGGGAATCGCTTCTTTTACCATCGGCCAGAGACGCGGGCTCGGTTTCGCGAAGGGAAGGCCTATGTACGTTGTCGGTATCGACGCGGAGCGAAATGAAGTCAGGGTCGGAGAGGAAAAGGACCTTTACAGCAGCTCCCTCGCCGCGGGAAATCTCTCTTGGGTAAGCGGGCCTCCCGAAGGGGAAATCGAGGTGCGCTCGAAAATAAGATATCGCCACGGCGCGGTCCCCTCCAGAGTGACCGTCACGGACGACGGGGAGGCAATAGTCAGTTTCTCAGAACCGCAAAAAGCCGTGACTCCCGGCCAAGCGATCGTTTTCTACAAGGACGAGGCCGTGATGGGCGGGGGCTGGATAAAAGGAGCGTGCGTCCAGTGAAGAGGATCTCCGTCGTAACTCTGGGGTGCAAGGTTAACCAGTACGACACTGCCGCCCTGCTTAACCATCTGCCATCCTCCGAGTTCGTAAAGAACGAAAAATTCGACGAACCGGCTGAAGTGTACGTAATAGACACTTGCACCGTCACGCACAAGGCGGATTCGGAAGCAAGAAACTATATATACAGGGCGAAACGATCAAATCCTCGCGGCGTGGTAATAGTGACGGGCTGCTACGCACAGGTCTCCCCCGAGCAACTCTCGGCCATGGAGGAAGTCGACTACGTAATAGGAAATTCCCACAAGTTCTCATCCCTTCTAGGAGTCATACGCCGGGGAAAGGTTCAGAGCGAGCCAAAGGTTCTCATATCCGATATCTTCAAAGAAAAGAAAAGGAAATTCGACACCCCGGATATCAGATTCTTTCCCGACAGGACAAGGGCATTTCTCAAGGTGCAAGACGGGTGCAACTATGCCTGCACGTTCTGCGTGATACCGAGGGCGCGCGGGCGGTCCCGCAGCCTAGAGGCGAATGAAGTTATCTCTAGGCTAAGAACTCTCGCGCATGCGGGCTACAGGGAAGTGGTCCTCACAGGTGTTCACTTGGCAAGCTACGGAAGGGACATAGGCTCTGATCTCGTCGGCCTGCTTGAAAAAATTGAGGAATCCGGGGCAGTACGCAGGATAAGACTGAGCTCGCTTGATCCCGCGGATACCACAGAAGAGCTGATCAACTTCGTCTCGGAATCGGAAATTGTCTGTCCAAGCTTCCACGTAGCGCTTCAAAGCGGAGACAGAGAAGTCCTCAGAAAAATGAGAAGAAGATACAGCCCCGAGCAATTCCTTGAGTGCACGGACACTATACGTAGCGTTTTACCGGAGGCCTCGATCGGTACAGACATAATGGTCGGATTTCCCGGGGAAACGCAGGAACAGTTTGAAAATTCCCGTGATGTCGCTGCCGCTTCGGAACTCACTTATTTCCACGTGTTTCCCTATTCGATAAGAAAAATGACCCCTGCTGCGAATATGAAAGACCAGATTTCCCCACAGGTAAAAAAGGAAAGAGCGGCGGAGCTTCGCGCGCTTGGAAAAACGAAAAAAGAAAACTTTTACAGAACGTTCATAGGCAAAACCCTTGACGCCATTGTCGAGAGCAAATCAAACTGTACCACGGAAAACTACATACACGTAAAACTGACTGAAGGTGCAATCGATACCGGGACGGAGATAAAGGTAAAAATAGAAGATGTAAGAAACGAAGTTGCCTACGCAATTGCTGTGTAAAGAATTTTCTGAAAAACTATCTTCGGTTTCATAGTCCCCTTAATACACCCATTATTTTTCTGCTATTTTCCTATTACAGTCGCTAGCCGTTCCACATTGGCACGAGCAGTGTGATAGCGTCTTAATGAATCGTAATACTGAGATCTTGCATCAAATAAGGTGCGTTGCGCATCAAGCACTTCATGATAGGAGAACCTGCCTTTAACAAACCCGATGCGGGCCAGCTTAAACGCCCTCTTTGCAGACGGTAACAATTTAGTTTTCAGCCTCTGCGCCTCCGAATAATAAGTGCCCCATTGCTCCCAGCTCTCCGTAAGCTGATGCTCCAGAATCAATTTGGCTTGCCGGGAATCATTTGCCGCCTGTTTAACTTCCGCACGCGCTCTAGTGATATTTCCCCTGTTCCGATTAAAAACAGGTATTGGAAGTGAAACGGAAAAAATAAATGCCTGGTCACCGCTTACTTTAAAATCCCTCACTCCAAGACTAAAGCTCGGATCTGGAATAGCCCGCGCCCGCTCAAGATCTAAAAGCGATTCCTTCTCCATTTTTACATGGAAAAATCTTTGGATATCGGGAATACGGGCTAGGTTCTCACGGTAGCTCTCTATGGAAGCGGGAGGTTTGAGCTCAAAGAAGTGAGCGTGGTCAAGCGAACTGTCCAATGTGGAAGCTCCCAATAATTTTGCGAGCTTTTCTTTGGCTATTTTTAGTTCATGCTCCTTTCTTTCACGTGCTATAGTACTGGTAGCATAAGCCACTTCCGCCTTGCTTAGCTGAATCCCCTGTTCCACCGCGGCCTGCATTTGTTCAGATACGGTTTGCAGAACATCCTTGGCTAACTGCTCCTGCTCCACCGCGAGTTTGACTGCCTCGTCCTTGGCCAACGCATCGTAATATGCTACACGAACGTCGCGTTTAATATTCAGTTGTTCGGCCATTAAGGCCGTGCCGGCTGCTCCACGGGCTGCTTTTGCAGCATTTCTGCGCGCTGAACGCTCACCGCCAATCTCAACAGTCTGCGTCAGGCTGTAGGTTAGCTCAGCCGAGTCTGTTCCACCGAATCCGCCACTGCCGACAACATTTCCAGCCTCGAATCCGATCTCTGGATTCGGCAGGTACCCCGCTTGGTTTTCCACACCCTTCGCAGCTTCCACGCTGGCAACAGCCGATTTAAGGCGTGGTGAATAATCCAGAGCATTTTGAATCGCGTCTGGCAGGGTAAGTACAGAACTGCCGCTATAAATGCACTCCGCGTGTTTATGAGCTTCAGGTAAGTGCGGTTCTTCCGCCCTTAATGGATGGATGCGACAAAACTCCCATCAATAAAACAATCGTACAGAACACACATAATTGCGAAAGCATCTTTGTTCCTCTGCATCTCCATAAAAAACGCCTAAAAATTAACGTAGGTAAAAAAATTATTTTAGGCTTGTCTAAATTTATTCTTAACTCTAATAGAAATGGGCTTAGTGTCAAGTAAAAATTACGGGAATGCAGACAGTCGTTTGATAATGGAGACAGTAAATGGCGGAGAGAGTGGGATTCGAACCCACGAAGGGGCTTTCACCCCTTACTCGATTAGCAATCGAGCGCCTTCGACCACTCGGCCACCTCTCCCCGCTCGGTGAAAAAATCATAACTCAACGGAAAACAGAGTCAAAATTCCGCTCCGCATGTTTTTTTCAACCTCTAACGGAAAAAACCTCAAGAATGATCAGGATATCGTCTGTCTTGTTTTCGACAGCGTAGTTGGCCCCGTCTTCAAGAAAAACGGTTTGCCCAAGGCCAAGTTTATCGCCGCCTTTATCGCCGATTATCAGAGCTTCTCCCTCGAGAACTAGGAGTCGGAGATCATGAGAAGAGGTGTTCTCCGTCCTTGCCGTTTTGCCGGAAAAAACAGTTGTTTTCGTTACTTTCGAGAGTTTTCCTTTTTCAATTTCTTCCCTGCTACCCCAAGGATAGTGAACTACCTTCGGGCGGTCTGCCTCATCCCTCCCCCGCTCTCTTAATTCCTTCGCAAACTCGCCCGCCTCATTCGAACGGTCAAGATCGGAGATAAAAACGGCGTCCCTAGTTTCAATCACGGCAACGTTGCGAAGACCGGATACGCAGACAAGCCTCGAGCCGCTTTTTACAATGGAATCCTGCGTGCCCTTCAAGATTACGTCTCCTTCAAGCACGTTGCCCTCGGAATCTTTCGGGAAAAACTCGTAGAAAAGCCGCCATGACCCTATGTCGCTCCACGGAAAAGAAGACGGTATTACGGCTCCGCGCGAGGTCTTCTCCATTACCGCTCGGTCAACGGGAACGGAAGGAAGCCCGCCATAAATATCCCTGCTGATTTTCCCGCGGGAAGTTTCGTGGATCGGCTCATACAGGTCGGGGCAAAAAGCCGCGTATTCATCAACCATGGTCCGGGCCCGGAAAACGAACATTCCGCTGTTCCAGAAGAAATTTCCTGAAAGCAGGTATTCGCTCGCAACTTCGGCACTAGGCTTCTCAACAAACCTTTTTATTCTAAGCCCGCCGTCGCGAAGCGGCTCCCCTCCCTCGATGTAGCCGTATCCGGTCTCGGGAACAGAGGGGGTGATTCCAAAACACACTATGTAATCGTCTTCGGCAAGCGAAACCGCCCTTCGCACGTGATCACGGAAATTCTCATCGTCCCCGACCACATGGTCCGAGGGGAAAACCATTATTACCGCGTCCTCGTCTTCTGAGGCAATTTCTCGAGTCCCGAGCAAAATCGCCGGAGCAGTGTTTCTGCCCACAGGCTCGGTCACAATTTTTATCTTTCCCAGAGAATCCGTGGAACGAAGGTTCTCTTCAATCAGCGAGCGCTGTTCTTCCTCAAGCACAACAAATATGTTTTCTTCAGCGACAAGACGGGCGGCACGTTTAAGCGTCGCAAGCAGAAGTGATTCATCCCCGTTTATGGTTAGGAACTGCTTGGGCAAAGACCGCCTTGAGAGAGGCCAGAGCCTGGTTCCCCGTCCCCCGGCAAGAATAAGGCAGTAAAGATTTTCTTTAGGCATTTTGAGAACCGAGTTCGCAGAACAGCTTCTGAGTCTTACTCTACCTGATGGGGCTCCTTCAGGAGATCCCATACGGTTTTCACGGGATTAAACGTTGTGGAGGGAACTTCCACGAAAACAGTTATCCAGCCGGACATGGAACCGTTCCAGAGCCCGGGAAGCTCAAGCGCCTTTATCTTCTTTGTGCCTAAGATTTTTTCAGTAATAATTCCGGCTTCCGGGTCGACAAAGCCAGTCAGATTAAACTTCTCCCCCCTAAAATCCTTTACTCCGCAGACAATATCCACAGGATTAAAATGGGTTGAGTTCTCCCAGATATGCCGTTGGGAAGAGGAATCTCGGTCAACCTCGGCACTTTCAACTATCTGAAGCAACTCTCCCCTTTCTCCTGCTCCTTCCACCCAGAACGGACCGCCGCCCGGTTCACCCACGTTCTTTACGACACCGCATACCCTGATGGGCCTGTGAAGCGTCCGAAACAAGAACTCCCTCCTGCCAGCTCCAGACAGCCCTGAAAGTTCCTGGGAAAGGTCCATGAAAAGCTTTTCCCGGCAAAAGGAAATTATCTCCCGCTCAAATGCCTCAGAGGTCCAGGAGGAAGAAAGAGCTTCTGTGTAGAGGAAAACCCTTTTCTGGATAGAGAAGAGAGCTCCCCCCAGGGTCTTTTTCCACTTAACTGTATCGGGGAGAAGCTCCTCTTTCGCCACGTTATCTATGTTCTTTACGAAAATACAGTCATAGGAAAGTTCATTCAGGTTCTTCAGCAGCGCTCCGTGCCCAGCGGGCCTTCTGAGCAGAGATCCGTCGGCGCCAGTAACAGGCGTGTTGTCCATTGCGACCGCGATTGTATCCGTTTCGGGGTCCTGAACCGAGTACGTTACGTCAAATGAAACCCCTTCATAGGACAGAAGAGAAGCTGTCTCCTTCTCCTCCAGAGCGAACCGCTTCGCAAAGGCAGGGGGAATTGTAAAATGCATTGAGACTGTACCGTGTGAGTTTGTATACCCTATGGCTTCCCTGAAATGCTCGCAAAAAGCTGTCCTCCGTTCCCCGCCGTAGCTATGAAAAGGCACAAGCCCTTTGGGAACGTTTCCGTAACCCAGGCCATCGGTTCCCAAAAGGGTGTCGAAAACAAGTCTGAAATTCCCCGAAGAGGCAATCTTTTCTATTTTTTCCCCGAGCCTTTGCTCAAGCAGGTCCGCAAAGGGAAATCTTGCCGCGTTTGAGAGGAATTTCTCAAGTATCTTTTTCTCTTCGGGATCCAAAGCCTCTTCGTCCGAGGAAAAAGTTTCCCGAAGCATACTGAGGTCCCGAAACATTCTCGAGGCCGCTCCCGATGCCGGAATGAATTTGCACACACTAATTTCAGGAAGGGCGTCCTCGTATTGCTGCTGAAGCACCCGGGACTCATCCTCTTCCAGTTTTCTTATGCCGTCGCCGACTGTCGCGGGGCGAAGGAGCCTGCGGAAGGGGTAACCCTTTTTGAAGCGTTCAATCTGTTTTTGAATATCCAAGATACGAATTTCCCGCGGCGGACTCCGACACGAAAACTATACATAAAAAAGCTAAAAACTCCCCTAGTCCCTAAGCGGAATTCCGTGCGATTCTTCAATCGGGGTGGCGGGACCGACGGGATTTGAACCCGCGACCTCTGGCTTGACAGGCCAGCGTTCTAACCAGGCTGAACTACGGCCCCGTTTAAATCAGATGGTGGGCGGTACAGGATTCGAACCTGTGACCCCCTGCTTGTAAGGCAGGTGCTCTCCCGCTGAGCTAACCGCCCGCAAAAACGCAAAAAAACAGGCAATCTGTATAACCGAATAAAAACTCTTTGTCCAAGACTAAGACACGGAACGGTCAAAGTCCATGCTCTTCTATGAACTTTTCCGCGTCCATAGCCGCCATGCACCCGCTTCCCGCCGCCGTTATAGCCTGTTTGTATCTTATATCTTGTATGTCTCCGGCGGCAAAAACGCCGGCGACGCTTGTTTCAGAAGTGCCGTTATTAGTAATCAGGTAACCATTATCGTCCATTTCAAGCTGTCCCTTGAAAATTTCGCTGTTGGGAGTGTGCCCGATCGCTACGAACATACCCTGACATTCCTTAACGTAACTCTCCCCGGTCACGACATCCTTTATCCTCACCCCAGTTACTCCATCCTCCCTTGAACCCAGCACATCTTCAACGACACCGTTCCATATAAAATCTATTTTTTCGTTTTCTCTGGCACGCTGCTGCATTATCACCGACGCTCTGAGCTTGTCGCGTCTGTGAACCACCGTAACCCGGGTTGCGAACTTGGTAAGGAAGATGGATTCCTCCATGGCGCTGTCACCTCCCCCGACAACCACAAGCTCCTTATCCCTGAAAAAAAATCCGTCGCATGTGGCGCATGTGGAAACCCCGTAACCCACAAGCTCACGTTCGGAAGGCAGGCCGAGCATCCTTGCCGTGGCACCCGAGGAAATAATGAATGTTGAGGCAAGTATCTGCTCATCTTCCGTCGACACGAGAAACGGCCTTTTGGAAAAATCGACGGCAGTTACGGCCTTATGTACGCACTGCGCCCCGAAACGTTCGGACTGCTCTCTCATAAGATCCATAAGCTCAGGACCCATGATTCCGTTTGGAAACCCCGGGAAATTCTCAACATCGGTAGTCGTGGTAAGCTGCCCTCCGGCTTCCGGACCTTCAAATACAAGCGGCTCAAGATTCGCTCGCGCCGTGTAGAGGGCCGCGGTCAGTCCCGCCGGGCCGGAACCCATGATGACCACCTTGTAGCTTTCTTTCAGTTCTTTCACTTCGCACTCCTGCAATTTCTTTTTAGAACAGGGACTTTATACTACATTCAGGCAGTGGTTTTTCAAGAGACAAAACAAACGAAGGAGGCGGCCAAAACCCTCCTCCGCAAGTGCTTACGCTAATGGAATCCGCAAAGAAAACTCCGCTTTATGAAAGACACGCAGCCCAGGGAGCCGTATTCGGCGAGACGGGCGGATTTTTTCTTCCAAAAAGCTACGGTGACCCGGAAGGGGAAGCAAAAGCCGCAAGAGAATCTGTGGGCGTTATAGATATTTCAAGCAGGGGAAAACTCATGCTATCGGGAGCCGACCACATAAAATTCCTGCAGGGGGTGCTCACAAACGACGTAAAGGAGAAAATCCCCGGGACAGGGGTCTACGCGACAATACTCACCCCCAAGGGGAAAATGGTTTCAGACATGAGGGTCTTTAAAAACGAAGGCTCTGTCTACATGGATGCTGAACCCGGCACGGGCGGGAACCTAGCGGAGTTTCTCCGCAAACTCAGGCTTTCATACAAAGCCGAGGTGCTTGACGTTACTGAAGATTGCTGCGTTTTTCACGTCTGCGGTCCCGGCTGCGGGGAATTAATCGAAAAGCGCCTCGGCGTCAACGTTAAACAGATGAAGGAATATGATCACCGGGCTTGCGGAGAGGCAACCTTAATGAAACTCAACAGAACGGGAGAAACCGGTTTTGACGTTCTTTTTGAAAACCGCGGGGCTAAGAAAATCTGGGAACTTCTTCTTGAAAATCCACCGGTCCCCGGACTTTGCGGACAAGAGGCTCTCGAAACCCTGAGAATAGAAGCCGGAATCCCCGTTTACGGAAAGGACATGGACATCTCCACCATACCTATTGAAGCCGGCATATGGGATGCTCTTGACTTTGAAAAGGGTTGCTACGTGGGACAGGAAGTAATAGCAAGGATAAAGTGGAGAGGAAGAGTAAACTGGCACCTCGCGTATTTCGAGGCACAGCAAGACGGCAGCGCACTACCAGGGAACACGCTTTGGGTTAAGGAGAAAAAAGTGGGGAGAATAACCTCTTCAACATACTCTCCCACTCTGGGGAAAAACATCTCCATCGGCTATATAAGAAGGGAATTCCGCGATTTCCAGGGAGAAATATCCGTTGGCGGAGAAGACCTCGCCGACAAAACGCCGAACACCGTAAAAACAACGGGAAAGCCTTTTTATAGCCGCTTTGAATAATTTAAAAAAAATGCTATAATTTAGAGGTTAACTATTTGGCCGTAGACTCGTCTGGTTTACAATTACATAAGGCGAGTATTTTCGGGTTTGATTATAGTTTAACTTAAAGAAGAGGTAGTTGTAAATAATGATACTGAACAAGATTCTGGAATATTTTTCAAACGATCTGGCGATCGACCTCGGAACTGCGAACACCCTTGTATACCTCAAAGGCAAAGGGATAGTGTCTAACGAACCATCGGTTGTAGCAGTGCAAAACATTCCGGGACAGAAATCAAAACTCATCGCTGCAGGAAAACACGCTAGGGAGATGGTAGGAAGAACTCCCGAGTCAATCAGGGCCATAAGACCTCTTCGTGACGGTGTTATCGCCGATTTCGAAGCGGCTCAGAAAATGATCGAGTACTTCATAAAAAAATCCAATGGCCATAAAAAAAGCTTTGTGCGCCCGAGAGTAGTAATATCGGTTCCCCTTGAGATTACCGAAGTAGAGAAAAGAGCCGTAAAAGAATCGGCCGAGGCGGCAGGAGCCCGTAGAGTATATCTTATTGAGGAAACAATGTGCGCCGCCCTAGGGTCTGGGATAGAAGTGCATAGACCCTCGGGTAACATGGTGGTCGACATAGGAGGCGGTACTACGGGAATAGGCGTTATCGCACTGTCCGGGATAGTTGTGAGTAAATCAATCAAAACCGGCGGAGACAAGATGGATGAAGCCATACAGCAGTGGCTGAGAAGAAATCACAACATAATAATTGGACACAGGACAGCCGAAGAACTTAAGAAAAAGTTCTCTGCACACCCGGAAATAAGCAGCGGCAAAAAGATGCAAATGAAAGTAACCGGAAGAAACAACATTTCCGGTGTTCCCTCAATGCTTACAATTGACGCGGAAGAAATCGGAGAGGCAGTAGAAGAAACCATAAACCAGATAGTCGATGCAATTATGCAGACTTTGGAGAGAACCCCGCCTGAACTCTCTGCAGATGTCTTTGAGTCGGGAATAATGCTAGCCGGAGGCGGTTCGCTTCTAAGAGGGCTGCGCAACCGCATAGAGCAAAAAACCGGTATACATATAAAAAGGGCCGAGCAGCCCCTCGATTGCGTCGTTATGGGTTCCGGAAAAGCTCTCGAAAATATAGATCTTCTAACCTCCGTCGCTATATAATTATAGAAAACCCGTGATATCAGGCAGATTCCGTAATGTCTCGATTATTGAGTCGCAAGTGCCGAGTTCGGCCTTGATTTGTGTCTGCTCTCACAATCAGCCTTCAAGACGGATTGCCCCTTGCAACCTGAATTGTTTTGTGTTATAGTGGTTTGGCAACGGTTTTTTGTTTTAGTATCCTGTAACCCCTTGCAATGGCTGTCATTATAACGTGGACGTGATTTTTTCCGCCACTTGTGAGAATCGAAATTAAGTATCTCCGACCGGAAGGGAAACTTAATGAAGAAGTTTTTTAGCAAAAATCAGCTATTTCTGTCCTTTATCCTCATAATTGCTCTAATTCATCTATTGCCCGTCACTTTTGACTTGGCAAAAAAAGAAAATAATTACACAACAAAGTTGATGCTTAGCATTAACTACGGCTCCGGCGCTTTCGCAAACTACGTTAAAGATGGAGTGAGATACTACTGGGACCATTATATCGACCTCGTCGATACAAGCGTTGAAAATTCCCGCCTGAAAGCAAAGCTACAGGAAATGGAAGCACAAGAGTTGATGCTAACGGAAATAAGACTTGAAAATGAAAGGTTAAGAAGTCTTCTTAACTACAGAAGTTCCTTTAAGGGAGAAGTGGTGGGAGCAAGGGTCATAGGGAGCAGTCCTTCGCTAGTGGGGCCTGGCTTCCTTATAATAGACAAAGGATCGTCTTCCGGGATAAATGAGGGGGCCCCGGTGCTTAACAACGTCAGGGCCATAGGAACCGTGCACTCGGTAAATGAAAAAACCTCCTTGGTAATGCTAATGACGAATCCCTCAAGTGTGGCGGATGCACTTGTACAAAGGAGCCGTGCACGAGGCATAATTGCCGGAGCGGGAAACCATTACGTTATGAAGTACATTGAGCAAGAGGAAGATATTATAGTCGGAGACAAGATCATATCATCCGGAAAAGACAATGTTTTCCCAAAAAATATTGTTATAGGAACCGTAATAAGAATTGAGCCGGATAAAGGACTTCAAAAGGCCATCATAAAACCGGTAATCGATGTGAGCAGGGTTGAAGAGGTGCTCATACATCTCAATTAGCTCTCCCCAACTGGACCCAGTTGGAATATGATGAGAATAAACTTCTCTTTTCTTTTCTATCTACTCTGCTCTTTTCTTTTCATCATTATCCAGATGTCGGTAATCTCGACATCTTCTCTGGGCAAGTTCACCCCCGATCTCAATCTGATCTTAATAATATGCTTGGTAATCAGAACCGAAATACCTTATCTGTTCACACTTGCCATGCTGAACGGGTTTTTAATGGATGTTTTTTCGGCCGGAGCTTTGGGGCTCCATACGATCACAAGATTCGCCGTGTTTCTTGCTCTGCGAGTGGGCATGCACAATCTTAATTACCACCGCAACAACCTCTTTTTCCTACCTCTGGCGCTTTTTATAGGAACCCTGCTCATGCACTTGCTGCTACTGGTACTGCTTCTGTTTAGACAAGACAGCGGACAGGCGGCATTTCTCAGTGTTGAGCTAGCTTTTTATCAGGCTATCATTAATACAGTGGTCGGCGTTCCGATAATAATGCTTCTGAGGAAACTGGATGGGATTCCTAAAACATAGATTCACAATAGCCTCATCCCTAATCGTGCTGTTTTTTGTCGTCTTCTCGGCGAGGTTGTTCTACCTCCAGATATACAAGGGCGAGGAATACAGAAATTTTTCGGAAAGAAATATCCTGAGAGCACTTGAACTTCCTGCGCCCAGAGGACGGATTTTCGATAGAAACGGCGAAAAAATTCTCTATAACAAACCGTCTTTTAACATACGAGTATTTCCGAGAGAAATAACGGATGTCGAGGAGCTCGCGGAAAAACTTGCGGAGATAATAAACGTTCCAGAGAAAGAACTCCTGGAAAAACTTCGGAAAATAGAAACCCTCAAAAGCTTCTATCCCGTTACAATCGCCAAGGACATAAGCAGAGAGGAGCTTCTTCTGGTCGAAAAAAACAAGGAAAGGCTAGAGGGCATATTTCTTGAAGTGGGGCACAAGAGATTCTATCCGCATGGAGAGGCAGCCGCCGTTCTTCTGGGATACACGGGGATCGCCGACGCAGAAGAGGTAAGAACCTACGGTCGGATCAAGGCGGGGAACGAACTCGGAAAAATGGGTGTCGAAAAGGTCTTTGACAGTGAACTCAGAGGAACAAACGGTCTTGAATACGTCATGGTAAACGCACACGGAAAGGTGATCTCAGACTCTGTTGCCACACTATTGCCAGCTCGCAAGAACAGGGAAATGGTCCAGGGAAAAGATATCCACCTCACCATTGACGCGCAACTGCAGCAGTTCGCCTATGAAGCTTTGGGTAAAGAGAAAGGGGCCATAGTCGCAATGGACGTAAGAAGCGGAGAGATTCTGGCGATGGTAAGTCGTCCATCCTATCGTCCCGAGCACATCTCGAAGGAGCTTTCCCCTAAGGAAAGAAGAAAAACAAAAAAGAAAAAATCTTTTTCCCTTCTAAATCGCTCAACCCAAGGAACCTATCCGCCCGGGTCAGTACTCAAAATAATCACGGCCTTTGCGTTGCTAGAGGAAAAAACTGCTGATCCGAAGTCGTCCGTATACTGCCCGGGCCATTATTTCATAAACAAGAAACGTTTTAACTGCTGGCGCGAAGAAGGCCATGGGGATATAAACCTCTACAAAGCGATTGTCGAATCGTGTGACGTATACTTCTATAAACTTTCCCAGAAGCTTGGTGTTGACGGCCTTTACCCCTACATGAAAAAATTCGGGCTTGGAGAAAGAACCGGCATAGCGCTGCCCGAGAAACGGGGAGTGAACCCATCAAAGACATGGAAAAGAAAGCATCTGAAAGAACCTTGGTACCCAGGCGAAACTGCAATCCTAGCAATAGGTCAGGGATACGTTACCACAACCCCTCTTCAGATAAGTGTTATGACTTCAGCAATAGCAAACGGAGGCATTATAGTCAAACCGAAGATAAGAAAAACGGATGAAAAAAAACCACTGCGGATAACCGAGGGAGGTCGGCGCCTTAACGCAAAATCAGTATCTTTTCTGAAAAAAGCACTTTACGGTGCCGTAAACGAACACCGAGGCACCGGGATTTACGCAAGATCAAAAATCACGTCCGTTTCGGGGAAGACGGGTACGGCTCAGGTCGTGTCGGCAAAATTCGAGTCGACCGAAAAACGGTTTCAGGACCACGCTTGGTTCACATCCTACGCACCGTCGGATTCGGCGGAGATATCCGTAACCGTCCTCGTTGAGAACGGGGGGAGCGGAAGCGTGGCCGCAGCCCCAATAGCAAAAGAAATCATTGAAACCTATTTCAAACTCAAGAAGGAACGAGATGAAGTTCGAATTGCCATATCTGAGTAGCTACTCCTGGCTGTTGCTGCTGGCTGCTTTGCTTTGCTTAGCGGGGCTCATGAATCTCTACAGCGTCTCGCTGTTGGCCGGCTTGGGTGCATTCAAGAAACAACTCGTATGGGTTCTCGCGGGACTTTTGACTGTGGCGGTCATTAGTCGCTTAAGACCCCATACGCTGGAAGCCCACTCGGTTACTTTCTACCTGTTCTTCCTCGCGTTGCTGGGGCTACTTTTCGTATTCGGAAAAACGGTATCGGGGTCTAGAAGCTGGTTCCAGATAGGTCCGGTCTCCGTTCAACCCTCCGAATTTATTAAAATCGGCATAATAATGGTGCTTGCCAATTACTACGCAAACGATGTGGCCGCAAAGGAAAATTACAATTCGGTGGAACTCCTCAAGCCTCTGGCTCTTTTGCTTGTTCCCACCGCAGCAGTAATTGCCCAGCCCGACATGGGAACCGCAATTACCATTCTTCTCATAGGTTCAAGCATCATTTTGCTTATGGGAATCAGCAGAAAAGCACTGCTTAGAATAATAATCATAGCGATGATATCCATCGTGCCGACCTGGCATCTTCTGATCAAGGACTACCAGAAGGAGAGAATATATTCCTTTATGGACACTTCCTCCGATCCTTTTGGTGTAAGCTACAACTCGATTCAGTCCCAGGTTGCCATAGGTTCCGGCATGGGTTACGGAAAAGGTTTTTCTCTGGGTTCGCAGTCCAACTTGAATTTTCTTCCCGCACACCATACGGATTTCGCATTTTCGGTGATTTCCGAGGAATGGGGATTTCGGGGTTCAGTGTTTATACTTCTTCTGTATTTCTCCATAATTCTTTTTATTCTTAGAATCGCAACATCCCTAGAAGACCGCTTTGCAATGATCGCATGCTTTGGAATTGCGGCCATGCTCTTCTGGCACGCCGTGATAAATATCGCTATGGTAACGGGACTTATGCCGATCGTCGGTACTCCTCTTTTCTTTATCAGTTACGGCGGTTCCTCTACCCTCACTGCCTTCATCGGAATCGGTATAGTTCTTTGCCTGAGAAAAAAATAAACAGAGCCCGAAAACCCAAATAAGCGTAAAGAAAACGAATTCTTGACAGAGAATTAACATCAGATAGAATCTACGCCTATTTGAGGCGTGGGAAAGGGAAAATTCCTCTCCCCTGAGTCCTCCAAACAATTATTTTCATTTAAAAAAACAGCCAAAAAACGGCTCCTTTCATGTGGAGGTTCTTCATTTTTCTCAGTGTTATGTATCTCTCAAGCACGGTTCCGGCTCTCTTCACATCGGACGTTCAGGCGCTTTCTAACGTAAACGACGTAGAAGAAATAGGTTTTGATGAGAAACTTGCGTCTTCCATAGATCTTGACACTGAATTTCGCGGGGAAAGCGGAGAAGCGGTAAGTATTTCCTCTTTTTTCGGGCAAAAAAAACCGGTGGTTCTGAGTCTCGCCTACTTCACATGCCCAAGACTCTGCCTTCTTGGGACAGACGGAGTTCTGGAAGCCATAAACCAGATGGATGCCTTCAGGCCGGGGAAGGACTACACCGTGGTGACCGTAAGCTTTGACCCGGAAGAACCCCTTGATGTTATCAGCGAGAAATCCGCAAGATACAAAAAAGCGCTTGCGGGCGGGGCTGAAGAGGCCAAAAACTGGCACTTTCTAACAGCGACTGCAGAAAACATACTGAGGCTTACCGATTCAGTGGGATTCCGTTTCAAAAAAGACGGCGAGGAGTTCGCCCACCCTTCGGGAATAGTCATACTCACGCCGGATGGGACAATCTCGCGATACCTCTACGGAGTTCAGTATGATCCCCGTAACTTCAAGTTATCTCTAATAGAGGCTTCCGAGGGAAAGATAGGCTCCTCGGAACTGCTTAATAAAGTGCTTATGTTCTGTTATCAGTTTGACCCTGTGGGGAAAAGATATGCGCTTGCCGCTCTTAACGTCGTCAAGGCGGGAGGAATGGTAACCCTTACGGTTCTCGTAGCGTTTCTCTGCCTGATGTGGAGAAGAGAAAGAAAAACCCATTAATTATTGCGGAGGTTGTAAATCATAAATGTCCACCTGGATACCGGAATCAGCTTCAAATCTCGCAGCAAGCGTTGATAACATAACCCTGTTCGTAACAATCGTATCAGTATTTTTCTTCGTCCTGATTTCGGCCGTACTAGTAGCCTTCTCAATCAAGTACAGGCGGAAAAGCGAGGATCAGGAAACCGCCTACATAACTCACAACCCGGTCATTGAAACCATCTGGACCATAATCCCGACCATACTGCTCATGGTCATCTTCGCATGGGGATGGATAGCTTTCAAGGAACTTCGCAATCCGCCTCCAGAAGCGATCGAAGTTAACGTCGTGGCAAAGCAGTGGCTTTGGGAATTCGAGTATTTCACCGGAAAAAAATCGCTGAATGAACTCTTCGTGCAGCAGAACAAGCCCGTAAGGCTCATAATGAGATCAGAGGACGTTATTCACAGCTTCTTCGTTCCGCAGTTCCGAGTAAAACAGGATATTCTTCCGGGCAGCTACCAGCAGCTCTGGTTCACCCCGACCAAGGTCGGCACCTTTGATCTTCTGTGCGCGGAATACTGTGGTTCCGGGCACTCGCAAATGCTTGCGACAGTAAAAGTCCTGAGCCCAGAAGCATTCGCAAGATGGGAAAAAGGAGACGAACTTGAAGACGGGGCCGCTCTGGCGGCAATCAGCGTGTCCCCGGCGGAGAGAGGAAAAGAACTGCATTCCCAGAGGGGCTGCCTTGCGTGCCACAGCGTAGACGGCAAGGAAGTCATAGGGCCAACTTTCAAAAATCTTTACGGGAAAACAGAAAAACTTGCAGACGGTTCATCGGTTCTTGTAGACGAGAACTATATCAGAGAATCAATTTATGAACCCCAGGCAAAAATGGTAGAGGGCTACCCGCCAACGATGCCTTCGTTCAAAGGTATACTGTCTGAGGATGAAGTAACCGCCCTTATCGAGTATATAAAGACGTTGAAGTAGCAATATCAAGGAGAAAAAGATGGCAAACGGAGTCATGACTCAAACCCAGCATATACCGTATTTAGCCCAGAAAGGTTTAAAGTCGTGGATTTTGACAACGGATCACAAACGCATCGGGATCCTTTATCTCGTTACGATCTCGTTTTTCTTCATGATTGCCGGCCTAGCGGCCCTGGGAATGAGATACGAGCTTATGACTCCCGAGCTTGACTTCTTCAGAACCGCAACGGAGTACAATGTAGCGTTCACGCTTCACGGTTCCCTGATGGTTTTCTTCTTCATCGTCCCGGGAATCGCGGCGAGTTTCGGCAATTTCCTGATCCCGCTAATGATCGGGGCCAGGGACGTGGCGTTTCCCAGAATAAACCTGCTGAGTTTCTGGATATATCTTGTCGGAACGGCAATACTGCTTTCCGCGCTTGCCCAACCGGCTGACACGGGCTGGACATTCTACACTCCCTACAGCATTCAGACGGGCACCAAGGTAATAATGATAACCTTGGGAGTCTTCGTCCTCGGGTTCTCATCGATTCTCACCGGAATGAACTTCATAGTGACCATCCACAAGCTTCGAGCGCCTGGAATGACGTGGTCAAGACTGCCGCTTTTCATATGGGCATCCTACGCAACTGCCATACTGCAGCTGCTCGCAACGCCGGTTGTGGGAATCACGCTTCTTCTCCTGATAGCGGAGAGGGCGTTTGACATAGGCTTTTTTGATCCGGCCAAGGGAGGGGACCCAATACTGTTCCAGAACTTCTTCTGGTTCTACTCCCACCCCGCCGTCTACATAATGGTTATTCCCGCCTTCGGGATTATCTCGGAGATAATCCCCGTCTTCGCGAGAAAACCTATTTTCGGATACAAGGCAATCGCGTACTCAAGCTTCGCAATTGCAATAATAAGCTTCTTCGTCTGGCTGCACCACATGTTCGTAAGCGGCATATCGGAAACGGCAGCTGCAATATTCTCATTTCTGACCATGCTTGTCGCCATACCAACGGCCGTAAAGGTGTTTAACTGGACCGCAACCCTGTACAAGGGATCAATAGACTTTCACTCATCCATGTTATACGCGCTGTCTTTCATAGTGCTTTTCACGGTCGGAGGACTGACCGGAGTTTATCTGGGGGCCTTGGCCGTTGACGTGCATCTGCACGACACGTACTTCATAGTAGCTCACATGCACTATGTCATGATAGGAGGAACCGTGATGGGATTTTTCGGGGCCCTTCACTTCTGGTATCAGAAATGGTTCGGAAAGGTGTTCAATGAACTGATCGCAAAAGTCGCGTGGTTCCTGGTTTTCGTAGGATTCAACGTAACGTTTTTCCCGCAGTTTTTCATGGGTTTCCAGGGGATGCCCAGAAGGTATGCGACCTATCCAGAAGAGTACATATCCTATCATGCCCTTTCGACCTACGGATCATGGATACTTGGGCTCGGGATTTTAATAATGACCGTGAACCTGCTTATACCGCTCTGGAAAAAAGGACGGCCCGAATCGTCAAATCCCTACGGCTCCCTTTCTCTTGAGTGGCAGGTTCCTTCCCCGCCGCCACATGAGAATTTTGACGAAATACCAACTGTAACTGACTGGACTTACTCTTACGGGAAAAAATAGATCGGAGGCTAACGCAAAAAAATGAGCAGCACAGTAGAACACGCCGAAAGCCACGCGCACGGACACGGGCTCGGAGACGCCGTAACCCACAACGCGGCTAAATTCGGGATGTGGCTTTTCCTCGGAACGGAAATTCTTCTTTTCGGGGGACTCTTCGCGGCGTACGCGCTTTTCAGGGCCAAGTTCCCGGATCTTTTTTACGAATCGCACAAGAAACTGGACGTGACTCTGGGCGCCGTAAACACCATAGTGCTAATCTTCAGCAGTTTCACAATGGCTCTGGCGGTGTCGGCCTCGCAGAAAAGAAACAGAAAGTGGCTGATGATACTGCTTTCCGTAACTTTCATATGCGGAGCGGCTTTCGGGGTAAACAAGTACTTTGAGTACAGCGCCAAGTTTCACCACGATATATTTCCCGATACGAACATATTCTTCGCCCTTTACTTCATGATGACCGGACTTCACATGCTCCACGTGTTTGTGGGAATGGGCATAATTTTCGCCCTGATAATAATGGCCAAGCAGGGAAGATTTAAAGAAGGAAACAGATATACCCCGGTTGAGGTCGGAGGGCTTTACTGGCACTTGGTTGACCTGATCTGGATATACCTATTCCCGCTATTGTATCTAATCGGGTAGACGGAGAGAGAAAATGAGCACACACGATCACACTGAGGAACATCACACCGGCCTTCGGGTATACGCAGCTGTATGCCTTGCACTGTTCGTCCTGACGGCAGTTACGGTTTACGTCGCGAAGTTCGATTTCGGGGACTTCAATATCGTTGTCGCTATGTTGATAGCGTCGATAAAAGCATCGATCGTCGCCCTTTATTTCATGCATCTTAAGTTTGAAGACAAGCTTACGTGGATATACGCCTTATATCCCCTCTTCCTGCTTTTCCTTCTCATCGGGTTCACCATAATGGAAACCTTCACAAGGGTGCCGGTAATAAAGTAGCCATACAAAAACAGGCATGCTCGCAAAAACTGCTCTAGGGCTTCTGTTCATACTTCTCATATGGGGAAACGCGGTATCGGGACTCAAGGCCGGACTCGCCTGTCCCGACTGGCCGCTTTGCCACGGAGAGATAATTCCGCCTTTCAGGTGGGATATATACGTCGAATTCTCCCACCGCGTAATTGGAGGCATAACATCCATAGTACTTTTCATCCTCTGTTACAGGAGGTTCCGCACGTACAGAAAAAATTACAGGATACTTCCGCTGCTCGTAGTCCTGCTTCTTCTGTTTCAGATTGTGCTTGGAGGAATAGTGGTTCTTGCCAAGCTTCCAGTGAACCTGACTACTATTCATTTCACAAACGCCATTATAATCTTCTCTATCACCCTTTATATGGTGTATTTCGACGGCGTGATTAAAAAGCCCGATTTCCGTTTCTCGGGTCCGGCCGGACTTTTTTTCGCGCTTTTTCTGCTTGTATTTATCCAGGCTTCTCTGGGAGCTTACGTAAGGCATCTGGAGGCGGGGCTTGCGTGCCCTGATTTTCCCACGTGTCTAGGCTACTGGATTCCGCCAGAACTCTCAGGCAAGGTGCTGGCTCACTTTGCGCACAGGACGGTCGCTTACCTGCTCACGTTGGTATTTATCTTCGTGCTGATTCTCTCCAGAAAATCCGAAAGATTCAGGGAAGCCCGAAAAAACATGTCTCGAGCAGTCGCCCTGCTTTTCCTTCAGATCGGACTTGGAATTGTGGTCGTAACCTCAAAGCTTCTCTTTTACGTCACCGCCGTTCATCTCGCAATCGGTCTTCTGATACTTTCTCTCTGCCTTCTCACTTGGTTCGGGTATATAAGTAAAGACACCGTCGCCGAAAAAACTTTTTAGCAATGAGTGAAGCGCAGAAAAAATCAATGGGAAACATGGCGGTTTCCGCCGTTATCCTCTCCAAGCCCGGAATAATAATGAGCGTGGCGTTTACGGGCCTTGCGGGAATGGTGGTGGCCAACCGGGTCTTTCCCTCGTTACAGACGGTTTTTCTGTGCGTTGTCTCCCTTCTTCTTAGCGCCGGTGGAGCGGCAATTCTGAATAACCTGCTCGACAAGAAAATCGACAAGCAGATGACCCGTCTTAACAAAAGGGTGGAGGCCCTGAGAGTTCTTGGAGACAAAAATGCGTGGGTAATCTCGATACTCATGATGGCCGTTGCTCTCTTCATCTCGCTTTCTTACTTCAATTATGTAAACGCGGCACTTATTCTCCTCGCAATTCTAAGCTACACCCTTATTTACACCCTCTTCCTTAAAAGAACTTCCCCTTTCGGTACCGTGCTCGGGGGAGTGCCGGGCGCCCTTCCCGTGCTTATAGGCTACACCGCCATAAAACCCGCTCTGCAACTCGACGCGATGACAGTATTCATATTCATGATGCTCTGGCAGCCTCCCCACTTCTGGGTGCTCGCACAAAAATACAGAAAGGATTATGAAAAAGCCGGGATAAACGTTCTTCCCGTAGCCTTGGGCACGAAGTACACCAACATGCTGATACTCATCTATTCCCTGTCCCTGATACCCCTGACTTTCATCCTCTGGCTCACGGGAACAAACACCGTCTATTTCGCGGCTTTCGCCGCGGTAGCTGGAATATACTTTAACTACCTGGTGGTAAGAAGCGTTTTCGCCAACCGTGGTTACGGAAAGGCTTTCTCGGCTTCAATCATCTACATGCTTCTCATAATGCTAGGCATAGTAGTTGACATACTGGTTAAGTCGCTCTCCCCCGTGGAAAGGGTTATCGGGAATCTTATGTAGCAACCGAGGGGAGAAGTTCTTTAAGTTCCTCGAGCGGCCGTGATAGGGTAACAATGGCCTCTTTCCAAAAATCTTTGTTCGTTATATCGTCCCCGATTGACCTTTTCACCGCCCCTTCCGCATCGTCTGAACCGGTGAGAGCGAGAAACTCTTCGTAAACCGGAATAAATTCCTCCCCATGCTGCCTGAATTTCTCGAAGAGCGCCCTGCTCAGCAGGTAACCGAAAGTGTAGGGGAAATTATAGAAACTGACGCCCGTTATGTAAAAATGAAGCTTTGAAGCCCAGAAAAACGGATCGCATTCCAAAAGCACGTCTCCGAAAATCTCCTTCTGGGTCTCGGTCATAAGTTCCTTTAGCTCGCTCACGGTCAGTTCCCCTTCGGCGCGCCGTTCGTAGAGTTTTCTTTCGAACTCATACCTGACGGGGATGTCCAGAAGATATATGGCCCCGTGGTTTACTTCCGCATCCCTCACAAGCACCTTGTCCTCAACACTCGTTGAAGGATCTCGCAGCAGCCCTTCGGCAAGCAGCATTTCCCCGAAAGTTGAGGCGGTTTCGGCAAGCGTCATGGGGTAGAACTGTGCATAGGGACGAAGTTCCCTCATCACGTGAGAATGAAAGGCATGGCCCGCCTCGTGAGCAAGGGTGAGTATGTCGCCTACCCCGCCGTTATAAGTCATGAATATCCTTGACTCCCCGGTGAGAAGAGAACCCGTGCAGAATCCCCCGGGTCTTTTTCCTTCCCTTACTTCCCAGTCTATCCACTCGCTGCGGCATATATGGTCAAAAAACCCGCCGAGGCGGCCGTAGGCGGCCGAGAAGGAATCGGAAACCATGGATTTCGCACCGCTCCAGTCAACCCCGCCCGTTTTGCCAAGATTCATTGGGGCCCCTAGGTCGTACCACGATATCCCGTCGAGCCCCAGCGTCTCGGCCTTGAGTCTAAGGATGTTCCTTGGAAGTTCGACCGTCTCCCGTATTGCCTCCATCATGGAATCCAGAGTCTGTCTCGATATCGCCGCGTCAAAGAGCGCTACGTCGAGGAAATGATCGATTTCCCTGTGCCTGTAGAGCGTGTGCCTGGTTCCCGATATGGCGTTTATGGCACCGGCGGCCACGTCTTCAAAATTCCCCCAGGCCTCGTTGCCCCCGGAAAAAGCGGCTTTTCTTATCTCCCTGTCGGGACTTTCCATAAGCGATCTTCTCTGGGACATGGGAAGCCTTTTCTTCGTCCCGTCGGGGTAAGCCATCTCGAACGTCATCTTTGAGGATACGGTATCGTAGATCCGCCCCCAGGCGCTTATCCCGTCGACTCCGAGCTCCGAGGCCAGAATTTCCTTCGGAGCGGACATTATGAACCGGGAATTTCGCCAAACGCGCCTAACGTAATAGGAAGCCGACTCGATATCCGGGAAAGAGACAAACTCGTAAAGCAGATCTTCGTCTGCACCCCGAAGCGCTCTTTGCAGCTGGACCTCAAGCTTCTCGAGATCCGAACCGAGAAGGGAAATCGCCGCTTCCTCGCGCAGATAATCCTCCCTGTTGGAATCCGAAGCGCTTAGACATCCCACGTAGGAACGTATATGGGAATATTGGCTTATCAGCCTCTCGGTTTCCAGGAAGACATCCTTCCAGAACGCCAGATTTTCCCCGCAAAGAGGTTCAGAAGCCGAGGCCTTCTCGTCGAGACTCTTTATGCCTCCTGAGAGATTCTCTTTGAACTCTCTATATTCAACTCCCTGAAATTCGGTGAAATAAGAAGTAAGATCCCAGTTCATATCGGTACTTTCGCGCTACATCAAAAGCGGCAAGCTTCCGGATGCAGTCGCTCCTTAAGACCAGAAATAATACAACAGAATTTGCTAATTGGAACAGATCGGGTTGCTGCCACAAGACTGTTTCTCGCTATTGATCAGTCAAGGCCGACGAAAGCTGCAAGAAACTTCCTAGGCTTCTTATCATAGATTGCTGGGAACCTGAGAAGATGAACACATCTCAAAAATACAATCTAATAGAAATGACGGATGACCGTTACGGAGAGAATTCTACTGCGATGATAAGCCAGCTTCCGGTGAGCGAGTGCTACGGTATCATAGGGAACAACACTCTTGCGAATGCGACCCTTGAGAGAATCTTCCACAACTCTACAATCAGGCTAAATTAGGCTGTCAGTGGGAATTTCCGCTCTTTTCATTCTTTCCCAGCTTCCTCTTCAGCTTCCTTTTTATCTCGCTCGTGAGCTTCTTCGACAATTTGCTCGGGAGATTTAATTTCAGGGAGCATACATTTTTTCTTAGTAGCGGCTATTTCCAATGCTTTGTACTCTCCTCTCAATTGAGAGTATTCAGCAGCTTCGGGACTATCACCTTTTATTAAAAGAAGGGCTGGCCAGAACAGAAGTGCCCCAAGCCATCCTTTCTTCTTATCGGAAGAAGCTCGTTTTTTCAAACTTGCATATAGCGTTGTAGTTCTCTGGCCCACCATCTCCATTTCCATTGCTATCTCTTCACAATTGTATTTCCCATATCTGTAAGGAGAAACATGAGCTGGAGCTATATCTTTTGGCGAAGTTGCACAGGCACTGCTAAAAAGAAAGAAGATTAAGACCGAAAATATTTTACACCTTCTCCCACTTCTTTTTATAGTTTTTATCATTGGACATCCTCTCTGGCTTTATTTCTACCCGGATAGCCAGGCATGCTGCGTATCCCAGCGAATTGGTAGGCTAATCTGCTCTTGGCGCGAGATTCTACACACCCCTATTTTCTCTGTCAAACAAGAGAGTTTAGCACGAGCGGGGATGGATAGGGGACAATACCCTTCCGTTTTTATCCCCTCCCCCTCGAAAAATTCACTGCAATGGTAAACAGTCCGAGTTCTGACCGGGAACACTTTAGACCCCGCCACGTTAATCTTGGCGGCAAGAGAACATTTGACATTACCACAAGCGTATATATTTTAACCCCCTGAACAATGAAAAAAGCATATCTCGCGCTTGAAGGCGGAAAAGTATTTGAAGGCACAAGCTTCGGAGCCCAGGGAGAGGCGACCGGCGAAGTTGTTTTCAATACATCCTTAACGGGTTACCAGGAAATACTCACGGATCCTTCCTATAACGGTCAGATAATCGTAATGACCTACCCAGAGATAGGCAACTACGGAATCAACCCCGAGGATTTCGAATCAGAGAAACCTCACCTAAGCGGTTTCGTGGTAAAGGAATACTGGGATCACCCGAGCAACTGGAGATCGAAAGAGAGCCTAGACAGTTTCCTCTCAAGACATGGAATACCCGGCATACAGGGAATCGACACCAGGGAACTTACGAGGATCATACGAATCGGTGGAGCGATAAAGGGAATTATATCAACCGTCGAGACAAGCCCCGAGGCTCTTGCCGAGAAAGTCGACTCCTCGCCGGGAATAGTCGGACGTGACCTAGTAACGGAAGTAAGCTGCGCGCAGCCTTACGCATGGGACGAGGGAACGGGAAAGTGGCGCCACAGCAGGGACAAAAACTCCGAACCCTCCAGAAAATTCAAAGTCGCCGTCTACGACTTCGGAATAAAGAGAAACATACTCAGAGAGCTTCGCGATCTTGGATGTGAAACAACGGTTTTTCCGTCGAAAACGGACTCCAAGGACATACTGGCTTTTGACCCCGACGGGATTTTTCTCTCAAACGGACCCGGGGACCCGGCCGCGGTTAAATACGCTTCGAAGAATGTAAGAAAACTTATCGGGAAAAAACCCATTTTCGGGATCTGCCTCGGACACCAGATATTGGGTCTCGCGCTTGGAGGAAAGACCTTCAAGCTAAAATTCGGGCATCGCGGAGGAAACCAGCCGGTCAAGAACCTTGCGACAGGAAAAGTGGAGATAACTTCGCAGAATCACGGCTTCGCCGTGGACCCCGATTCGCTTAAAAGCAATGTCGCCGTCTCTCACATAAATCTGAACGACCAGACCGTCGAGGGACTGAAACACAAGGACTACCCCCTCTCCTGCGTCCAGTATCACCCCGAAGCCTCTCCGGGGCCGCATGACTCCTCTTATCTTTTCAGAAACTTCATCGAGATGATGGAAGATTTTTCAGCGTAAGTACTCAGGTTGCATAGTCGTTCAGGAGCCACAGATATCTAGCATTCCAAGATTCAATAGATCTATTGAAATTCACGATACGCTGGTCCGCAGAACTGCTCATCTAGTTTTCGTTCCCTAACGTATTACCTCATTTCTTCTCTTTCCAGATGTCTCTCAAGAAATTCTATCGTCCGCAAGGTAAGTTCCGCTTTCTCATCAAGTCCTTCAAGTCTTTCCTCTTTCATTTTTGCGTTGAGTAACTTGTACAGATGGGCATATATATCCGAAGGGGCCTTTATCTTCTGTTCCTGCATATTCTCTTCCTCCCTAGAACGATATGAGTTTAACCGACCGGATACTCTCATTACCCGCGTCACTTTGATGAGAACTAATCATCGCAGAAACGGTATCGGTTCACGTGTCCACTTAGGGGCATGCGGTCAATTTATCCACACACCTCTCTTTTAAGCAACCCTACATACTTGTCTGCAAGCCTTGTAGGTTCGGGAATCCTAAGACTGCGCGAGCACTCAAGGGCAACCACAATAGCGGTATAGAGATCAGTTCTGTTCCCAGTAGACACGAAAACCGGTTTAACGCCGTCTCTGGTTCTCAAAGCTGCGCCAATGACCTCACGGTCCCTGCCTCTTATTAACTCTCTTTCGCCCTTCTTAGGACCCGGTTCGCTGAAAGTCCCGTAAAGACATTTCTTTGCGACGCCTATCGCCGGAATATCGAGCAAAACTCCGACATGACAGGCAAGCCCGAAGCCCCTTGGATGAGCAAGTCCGTGTCCGTCTACCATAATCATGTCACAGTGCTCACGAAGCTTGTCGAAAGTCCTTATGACGCAAGGCGCCTCCCTGAAGCCCAGAAGCCCGGGAACATAGGGAAATACTTCATCCGAGACAGCCCATACCCTTTCGATCTCCTCCAGCTCAGGATAGGAAAAAAGAATCATTCCGCAGACAAGTTTTCTCTCCTTGACGCAGATAGCGATATCGGCGTCGGCAATCGTGCTAATAGGCTTCGGATCAGGAGTTTGTACAACCCTTCGGGAAAGCTCTTTCTGAATACGAAAAGCTTCTCTTACAGGAGTAGGTTTTGCGGAATAGAGTATTTCAAGGTCTTTTATCAAGTCGCCTTTACGGTGCATGGGAACAGAACACCCCGCTAAAGCCTACAGTGCTCACAAGCTTTGCCTATAGGCACTTGTCTGCTTGATTTTTCGCAATAGCTGCAACCATATTTGCCGTAGAACCAAAGCACCGGATCAAGCGCCGCGCTTGTTCCCGCAATCCGGTCCGGTCCCCCTATCTTGGCCTCGGCGACCGCTTCGCGGCAGACGCTCTGTATTATCGGTTTTGCTTCTCTAAGCTTAAGTACTTGCGTGTCCGTGATTCCCAGATTCTCCGCCGCGCGGCGAACCTGAACATCCACCGCTACGGGGACCTTTTCTATGCTCTTTATTTCAGCTCCGCCCGGATTCGCCATTATCCGAACCCACATGGCTCCTATCTTCGGACCGCGAAGAAGCGGAAATCTGGAGCGGCCCGTCTCGTCCCTGCTCCTAAGCGCTTTCAGCAATTCCAAAGAGTCTCCAAGGCCACTGTCTATTACGCGGCGGATCGGACTATCGCCTACAGCAAGACTGGCGGAGATAACGTGCCAAGCTTCTGAGTCCTGCGTGTGATACCTGCTTACCCTGCTCTTAGACAAACGTGATTTGAGGGTCTCCAGGGGAATTTTTACCACCTCGGCGGGCTCGAATAGTTCCGGGCATGACATGAAAAGTTCCGCTGCCGATTTCCAGAGACTGTCTGCCTCTCGCATACGGTCCATTGCGGAAACGAAAGTAAGAAACAGCCGCACGGTGCGCTCGGATTTGCCGGAATCACGCATCTCTTCAGCAAGTTTCACCTCCGGCATCTGTGACCACAGGTCATGGGGCTCTATACCTCTTTCGGACAGATCGAGGTGATTGCCGTAGAAGTCATCGGAAATCATTCTGACTACTTGTGCCGCGTTAGACATTTTTAGCTGAAGAACCAGTCTCTGTTGTTCTTACCGCACCGCTTTAAGTTGCGACCCGCAAAGGCTTTACGAGTTCTGACCCGTCTTCTTTACATGAAGCAATATACTCGTCAATCGAATGGCGAAACTCTTTTTGAATCCCTTCAAGGCCTGTCGCCTCAAAGGTAGCGATCGGATAACTGCCGCTGTTGACAACTCTTCCATGAAAACGCCCTACGGAATCATCAAATTCAACCGTCGCAACATAACCCTTGTATTCAATCATGATTTTCACTCCCGCGGTTTTTAAGAAAGCGATTACATTCGGTTAGAATACACGAAAACATGTTCGGCAAAAACTTCAGAAAGCAGAAAATCCAGACTCCGGAAGTCGAGATAAACACCGTCTGGGGAGGAAAGGGACAGCCCCTGCTTCTCCTGCACGGCTACCCGCAGACGCACGTTATGTGGCACGAGGTAGCGCGTACGCTCGCCTCGAATTTTCTGGTCGTATGCCCCGATCTACGGGGTTACGGAGACAGTTCCAAGCCTGCCGGCAAAGAAGATCACTCAAACTATTCAAAAAGGGCAATGGCCGCGGACATGGTATCGGTGATGGAAACCCTGGAGTTCTCCGAGTTCTACGTCGCGGGACACGATAGGGGAGGCAGGGTGCTTCACCGCATGTGTCTCGATCACCCTGAAAAAGTCCTAAAGGCCTGCGTCATGGACATCGCCCCCACCCACCATACGTTCACAACCGCCGACAAGCACTTCTCCACGGGTTACTATCACTGGTTTTTTCTTATCCAGCCCGACGGACTTCCTGAGAGAATGATAGGGGCTGACCCGGAATACTATCTTCTTGAGAAGCTCAGACGCTGGAGCGCCTCAGGTGCGGGATTTCATCCCGAGGCCGTAAAAGAGTATGTTCGCTGTTTCAGCGATCCGCGCGCAATCCATGCAAGCTGCGAAGACTACAGGGCCGCGGCCTCCATAGATATTGTCCATGATGAAGAAGATATGGACGCCAGGATAACGTGTCCACTTCTTGCCCTCTGGGGCGGAAAGGGGTTCATTCACAGAACCTATGACGTGCTTAGCGTATGGAGGGAAAAAGCGCTCAGCGTTTCGGGAAAACCGCTTGACTGCGGCCACTTTGTCCCGGAGGAAAAACCCCGGGAGACCTCCGCGGAACTGCTGTCATTTTTCAGGTAAGGGGTTTCAGCAAGGAGAAACCGTAAGGTTTTTGCTGAAAATTATTTACGGTTCAACCGTTCTACATCAAGCCCGCTTTGGTATTGATATGTCTCGTAAGGTTGTAATCATAACAATTCCCCATACCGTTTTGATATCTTAGACGCTTTACTTTCTCTTTTTTCTAAAATATAATTTCAATCGCTTACAACTGAAGAGGTCCCGCTACGTCGGGTCTCTGTGAATATAAAACCCGATTCCAGGGAAATAAGCAGAACGTCCAAATCTCTTTGGTTGTAAGCAAGGCCCGGCACCCACGTGTGTCGGAGATCAGCTTACTGGAGGTATTAATTCATGAGGAAACACCGCCTGATTTATGGATTTTCTGTTTTAGCCGTTGCAGTAGTATTGGGATTGTTCTATTACGGCACGAAGAACGATGCTAAACAATCTAATTCACACATTATTCCATCCGATTTGAATTCCACCCCCTCTCTTTCCAATAAAGTGTCGGAATCGGTGCAGAAGGATAAGCCTCAGGTTTCCATTAAAAATAAGTCTCTTAAGCAGCCGGAACATCGACCGGTTAAGCAAGAACCCCAGTTCCAGCCTGACACGGTTGATGGAAATCCAATAATCCTTACAAAAAAGAAAGTCGTGCTCGAAGACGGGAAAGAAATTATGGTCTTTGAAAATGTTCCTGATTCATGGAGGACAGAGACCGAAGTACATTTTGATAAGGGGGGCAAACCTCATGTTACACATCGCTAACAAATGGATTTTCACTCTATCCTTTTTCTTCATTATGGCCGTATTCCTCCCGGTTCAGGAGAGTGTGGCAACAACATTTAGAGCAATATACGCTGATGCTCCAGGTACAGGGTTTTATGATGAAACCCATATGACTGATCAGCTTGCCCAGGGCAATATTATCGGTACAACCGTCGGAGAAGTAAGAAGAAACGCATTCGAAGCTGCTCTTGATATTCTAGAAGAAAATATTTCAACTAACAACAATGAAGGAGTTGTAATACAGGCGTCGTTTGATGATTTAGGAGCGCCAAGCTCAAGAGGTATAGTTCTTGGTGGAGCTCTCCCAGCAGATCATGTTTTTTTAGGACTAGTTCCTGGGTTACCAGTTTGTTCAGCATCATCTTTTTTTCAAACACCACCACAGTGTTCGGTTCCTTTACTCAACGAGCCGGGGGTTGTGGGAGTGCCTTTAGCGCTTGCTGAACATATTACGGGACAAGGATTTAACGGAAATAATCCAGATATTCTAATAAAATTCAATGAAAGAGCTCCATTTTATTTTGGAACAGAAACCACGCCTTTTAATTACGTCAATTTTGTTCTAGTAGCAGCGCATGAACTATTCCATGGTCTGGGGTTTTACGATTCATTTCGAGAGGATGGTAGTTTTATTGCATTAACGGAACTGGGTGGCAGTCTGGTTCCTGTGTTTTCTTATTACGACATAAATCTATACTCAGAAAGTGAAGAAGACTTGCTTGTAAATCTTTCGCAGTCTGAAAGGCGGAACGCTATTACCTCAGTAGATGGTCTCTCATGGGATGGGACGCTAGGAGGCCTATTTGATACTAGTTGTGGACAGCTTATGGGCGAAGCTTTAATGGATTATTACCCATCTGCCGTAGATAAAGAAGGCCGACCTCAACTCTATGCGCCTAGACCTTACGAGCCAGGGAGTTCTATCTCACACTTTGTTCAAACTTCTAAAGACTTAATGAAGCCTTCAGTCGATGGTGTAGAGCATGCTGACTTCACGCTTGGGGTGCTTTTGGACATGTTGTGGGTTGTAGGAGATATTTCCCCTGACCGATTAGAAGTTCTTGAAGATTGCCTCACTAGTTCTGGAGGAGAAACAGAGCCAGAATCTACACCTGCTCCTGATACACCAGGGCAATCAAGTGGCGGGGGCAGTGGTGGTGGATGTACTATTGCGGAAACTCAAGCCATGTCGCAAAACACTATTTTAAACCTGCTTTTAATCCTGCTTACTATGGTTCCTTGCTTTCAACTATACAGGAGAGGAGGTTAAGGTTGTTACGAAAAACAAAAGCATCCTTTAAGTAAGAGGTGGTGATCAGCGCAAGCTTGTAAGGGATTAAATGTAGGCAAACATTTACCCGTCGGAGAAGTTGCGAAGGTAATTCAGTGAATGACAAGCAGCCGTGGCAAGTTAAACTGGATGATTCAATGAGAGTAATATCATATTCCGCTTTGGCGATGTCTACAACGTTGACTTGATTGACTACCGCTAGAAAGAGGCAGCAATATGACGATAAACAGTCCGCCGCATCCCGACCGCAGCATCAGGGAAAACTGCCTAGCCCCACTTGGGTTGAACGTTACCGAAGCGGCAAAAATTTTGGGTGTTGCTCGTCACACGCTTTCGCGCATACTGAACGGCCATGTGGCAATTTCACTGGAGATGGCTATCAGGCTTGAGAAGGCGGGATGGTCCAATGCCGAGTTCTGGCTACGTCGCCAGACCACTTACGACCTGGTGCAGGCACGCAAGGGCGAAGACCGGATCAATGTTGAGTTCTACCGGTCGCAGCGGACGGAGAAGGAATGAATACCGAACATGAGCACAGCAAAAAGCCCGTAGCAATACTTAGCCGGATATAGGTTCAGGTACCAAGAAAGCCAGTTGGTCTGTAAGCTGAGTTCTGTTAAATACAGTCATTCATGTCCTTGTAAAATATATCTCTGCAGACATGGGGACGGGGAGTTACAAATGCCGTTAGAAAAACCACTTGCATATTTCAGGAAGCACCAGGAAAAATTTGCCCGGGAGCACCATGGGAAATTCGTGGTTATCTATGAAGAAGATGTAGAGGGCTTCTACAAGAGCGAATTGGAAGCATACACAGTCGCAATAAAAAAACATCCGGACGGATTGTTTCTTCTTCGGCAATGCCTAAGGCTCGAAGAAGAAAACGTGGCTGTGTTCCACTCTAGGATTGCTGGCTAACTGTCTCCGGAAACGAATCATTCGTCATTCACCATCAAGTTTCCAGGTGCGGCTGCAGTACTTGAAAAAATACTTGCCTGACTTTCCAAATTCCGTCACGCCTATATATTGATTTTGTAAAAGAGATGGAGAAAGGGAAATCTTGACTCACAAGGAAGGATTGCAACAAATGAGATGGCCATGCACATCGTAAAAATTTTTAAGAGCGGCCGTAGCCAAGCTATCCGCATACCGAAAGATTTCGCCTATGAAGGCGTAAAGGAGCTGACCGTGCGGAAAATCGGCGAAAAACTGATCTTGGAACCAGTACGCAAGTCTTGGCTGACTCTGTATGACGAGATCGAGCCGTTAGGAACAGATGACAACTTTCTGGCTGATCGACCTGACTTGTTCGCCATTGACGAAAGCAGGGTGAAGTTTAAATCTGTTCGCATAAGCCGTAACAGATGATCGTTTCTGTTATAACCGGTGACTGCATATTACGACTGAATTCCGAGTGCGCGAGTTTCAAGTTAATTGACGCAGTAAAAACGTTTCTCGCAGTCATCACCAAAACGCTTTTCACACTCTCCAAGAATGTGAGAAGTGTATACTACGAATCCCCGTCGTTATTGAGATTGAGAAGTGGACCTCAGAAAAAACAGGTTGCAATCCTTATTCTTTAGTGTAGTTTTCTGAAACGAAATACGACCGGATATGTGGAATTAATATTCTAGGTGACACAGCCATGCAGACCACTGTATTAGATGTAGCCGAGTATATACTTCAGAAGAAAAAACCAATCCCTGCCATGAAATTGCAGAAGTTGGTCTATTACTGCCAAGCTTGGTCATTGGTATGGGAAGACAGGCCCATTTATAAAAACAGGATAGAAGCTTGGGCTCATGGTCCTGTAGTTGTCGACCTGTATTACGCCCACAGAGGTGAATATATGTTGGAAAGCGTCGGAGGCAATCCTTCAATTCTTTCCCAATCAGATATTGAGACCATTGATGCTGTTTTGGAATATTACGGCGAGAAATCTTCACAATGGCTGTCGGATCTCACCCATCAGGAACGCCCATGGCAAAAAGCTCGCAGGTCCCTGCCGAGAGGGCAGCGGGGAAGTGAGGAAATAACGCTGGCATCCATGGCGGAATATTACGGTTCTCTCTGATAGGTGGACATAGATGCATGGTCAAAAAACGCAACGGTCGAAAACGTCCGAAGAGAAAAGCGAATCCTGATCCCAAAAAATCCCCACAAATTCAAACCGGCGTTCAGGAGTCGTTTCAAGGGCACAAAATAAGATGGTCTTTTTCTATTCTGGATATGGGCGGTCCTTTCGGGTGGTCAAAATGTTCGGTCTCCGTTCTGAATGATGTGCTAAAGCCACGACTCAGCAATTTTGAAACTATGACTTGGGCAGAAATTGAATCCCACAGGCACCATTCTATTCCAACAGGAGATCTTTCAACACAGGCCCAAAAACGTCTTTCTGACAAGAAGCTAAGCGATGTGGATGAGGTTTTTTCCTTGGCAATAGGTAGCAAAGAGAGAATTATAGGGATTCGTGACCGTGACGTCTTTAAATTGCTTTGGTGGGATCCGAAGCATGAAGTCTGCCCATCAACGAAAAGACATACATAATCCTCAGGGCCGATGACTGACAGGCTGGTCGGAAGCCGGTTCTCTACAATAGATTTACAATCGCCCCTTCAACCACTTATCAAGAACGGCGTAGTTCTACAGGACTGTCCTGTCATCCCAATTCATATAGAGCGTACTGTCAGTTCCCCGTTCAAACGAGTTCTTTATAATTCTCCTACTTCGTATAAATTATCATCATGTCGAAAATGCTTTTCGTGATGGACCCGATCGAGTCCATAAACATAAACAAGGACACCACTTTCGTCATAATGCTCGAATGCCAGGCAAGAGGGCACGAAATTCGCTACTGCGAACTCAAGGATCTTTTCGTAAAGGACTCCGAGGCATGGGCGGATTCAACCAAGCTTCGTCTCGAGAGAAAGAGTGATTACTACTCAAAGGGATTAACGGGAACTTCTCCGCTTGATGACTTCGACATCGTATGGATGAGAAAAGATCCCCCCTTCAACATGGACTATATCTACTCGACCTACATACTAAACAGGGTTGACGAGTCCGAAACGCACGTGATAAACCACCCGGCCGGTATACGGGAATCTAACGAGAAGATGTACAGCCTTAATTTCGCCGACTACATCCCCCCTACTCTGGTTTCAAAAGACATAGAAAAACTGAAGGAATTTCTCTATGAGACCGGCAACGAGATTGTGGTAAAACCGCTTGACGGCTACGGCGGGGAGGGAATTTTTCTCGTAAGGGCCGATGACCCTAATCTCAACGTGATACTCGAGAGCATAACCGACTTCGGGCGGACCTACGTGATGGCCCAGAAATTCATAAAAGAGGTTTCGCAAGGAGACAAAAGGGTTATAATTCTAAACGGCCAGCCCATAGGAGCCGTGATGAGGGTAGCCGCAAAGGGAGAATTCAGAAGCAATTTCCACTCCGGAGGATATCCCGAGAAAACCACTCTTACGGAAAGGGACCTGGAAATATGCGACGGCCTCAGACAGAAACTCTTAGAGGACCGGCTCTATCTGGTCGGAATCGACATAGTCGGAGGGTATCTGACCGAAGTCAACACCACTAGCCCGACATGCGTTCAGGAAATAAACTTTTTCAGCGGGGTAAAGCTTGAATCGCAGATAGTCGATTTTGCTGAGAGTATTATCCGCGGGACTCCAGAGAGCCTTTAGAAAATTCCTAGGCGGGAAGCTAACGCAGGACTCTAACAATGAAAATATCCAAAGAAGATGTGCTTAACACGGCCGAGCTTGCAAGGCTCGAGTTTGATGACGAGACGCTTTCGAAGTTCACCCGTCAGCTCGGGGACATCCTCATCCATATAGATGAGCTTGCCGAGCTTGACACGAAAAACGTGGAGCCCACATCGCATGTGCTTGAACTCTCAACTCCTTTCCGAAAAGACGAGGTAAATCAGCTAATAACTGCTGAAGACGCCCTTAGCAACGCACCCAGCAAAGAAAACGATTTCTTCACGGTTCCAAAAGTCATAGAGGACCAGAGCTGACCCAATGTCCATTCCAAGAACCATAAAGGAAGCAGCCGCGTTAATAGAGAGAAAAGAGGCCTCCCCGGTGGAACTCGCCGAACTTTTTCTCGAGCGCATATCCTCCGAGGACGCAAAAATAAACTCTTACATCACCGTCTGGAAAGAAGCGGCCTTGGAGGCCGCCAGAGAGGCGGAAAAAGAGATATCCGAAGGAAACTATCTGGGACCTCTCCATGGGGTCCCGATAGCGCTTAAGGATATTTTCGTGACAAAGGACTCGCGTACCACCTGCGGCTCGAAAATGCTGCGGGATTTCATCGCTCCCTACAATTCCACCGTGGCCGAAAAACTCATGGCGAGCGGTTCCGTAGTACTCGGGAAAAACAACATGGACGAGTTCGCCATGGGATCTTCAAACGAAACATCTTACTTCGGACCGGTAAGAAACCCCTGGGACACCGACAGGGTTCCGGGAGGATCAAGCGGAGGAAGCGCCGCCGCCACAGCGGCAAATCTGTGCGTCGCGTCAGTCGGAACAGACACCGGGGGTTCCATAAGGCAGCCCGGCTCCCTCTGCGGAGTAGTGGGAATGAAACCCACCTACGGAAGGGTAAGCCGCTACGGCATGATTGCATTCGCTTCTTCCCTCGATCAGGCGGGACCGCTTGCGAAAACCGTTGAGGACGCAGCCATAATCCTCTCCTCCATAGCAGGCCATGACCCGATGGATTCAACATCCGTAAACCTTCCGACCGCTGATTACGCAAGCGCGCTCAATACGGACATAAAGGGGCTACGGGTCGGCATACCGAAGGAATACTTCATCTCGGGGATGGATCCCGAAGTGGAAGAATCCGTCCGCAAAGCTATCGCCGAACTTGAAACCATGGGAGCGGAAATTGTGGAGATTTCGCTTCCTCACTCCCGCTATACGGTCTCAACCTACTATATAATAGCCCCTTCGGAAGCAAGTTCGAACCTAGCAAGGTACGACGGAGTAAGATACACATACCGCTGTGAAAATGCGGAAACCCTGAGAGATCTGTTTTTCAGAAGCCGCTCGGAAGGGTTCGGAGACGAAGTGAAGAGAAGAATAATGCTTGGAACCTACGCCCTTTCCACAGGCTACTATGACGCCTATTACCTGAAAGCCCAGAAGGTAAGAACCCTTATAATAAGGGATTTTGACAGCGCCTGGGAAAAAGTTGACGTGATAGCGAGCGCCACTTCTCCTGAAACCGCTTTCAGAATAGGCGAAAAAGCAGACGATCCCCTTAAAATGTACCTATCCGACATATTTACCATTCCCTGCAACATAGCAGGACTCCCCGGAATATCAGTCCCCTGCGGATTCAGTTCAGAAAAGCTTCCGATAGGGCTTCAGATAATGGGAAAGCCATTCGACGAGCAGACAGTGCTCAACGTTGCGTACGCTTACGAGCAAAGCACGAAGTGGTACGAAAAAGAAGTGTCCCCTCTTGGATAATCGCAACCCAGGATACACCTCAGCCCAAAAACATGTTATCATCGAAATATGAAGCTTCTTTTCCCGGTACAGGAGGACGGGTTATGAGCAAAGAAAAAAAGTGTACCGTATGTGGCAAGCCTTCTCCCGATTTCATATGCGAGTCATGCAAGTCGAATATTCAGGCTGAGGCCGTGGGCAAGAAATCAAAGATGGAAAAGCAGGTGAAGGTAGGCGGTTCAATAGCCGATAAGCGTTCAAAAGAATAGTAGCTCTATTCTTCCCAGATTTCGAGGGCGATCCTGTATACGCTGTTCTTCAACGCCCCAGAGGATTCGCAGACCGTGCGTACTGCATCACTGAGAGCGGTCCCGCTCTCTTTCATTGCGCGAAGCGTCCTTTGCACTTCTTCTATTGAGATCTCTCCTCGCCCTTCCCCGTTGCCCTCTAAAACAATTGTCACTTCCCCCTTAATCGATTCTTTCTTTGAAAGAATCGATACCACCTCCGAAACTGATCCCCGGATTACCTCTTCGTAAAGTTTTGTCATTTCCCTAGCAATGCAGATATTCCTGTCGCCGAGAATTTCCAGCATAAGACTCAAGGTGCGTGAAAGTCTTCTGGCGGACTCGTAAAAAACCATGGTGTATGGGTAGGATTTTACGTCCTTTAAAAGCTCTTTCTTCTTGCCTATGGTCTTCGGGAAAAAACCGAGAAAAAGAAAACTGTCTGTGGGAAGTCCCGAAACAACAAGTGCAGAGAGGACAGCCGAAGGACCGGGTATGGGAACTACTTCTATATTGTTTTCAATTGAGAGATTTACAAGCCTCCACCCAGGGTCGGAAACCGAAGGAGTTCCGGCATCGGAAACCAGCGCCACGTCTTTGCCGTCTTTGAGTCTTTCAAGCAGCTTGGGCGATTTTTCAACTTCATTATGTTCATGATAGCTAGTGAGAGGGGTTTCGATCCCGTACCGGGTAAGGAGTTTTTTTGTGTTTCTCGTATCCTCGCACGCTATAACGTCGCAATCCTTAAGAACGTTTACAGCCCGCAAAGTTATGTCTTCAAGATTTCCTATCGGGGTAGAGACTACGAAGAGTTTTCCAAACATACTGTTATTCGGCAAATTCCGCTTTCTACGTTTCGTATATATCGCGAAGTTCTTTCAGAATATCATCTAATAGGTTGCGGAACTTTTTCCTATTTACCTTGACACTTATTTCCGGATGAGCAAGCTCTACTCGATGGTTTCCGTGCTTTCCTGTAAAGTTGCTCAGTTTTGAATCACCAGTCTTTGAATCATGGCTTTCCAGTTTCCTTTCCATAGCCGTGTACAGGGCCAAATACAATTTGTAACGGTAATAATCGTCTTTGTTCCTATCGAATCCTAATGCCTCAACGAGTCGGAGAGTCGTTCTCTTGTTTTTTTCTATGTCAATCTTAATATCCTCCTCGAGGCCGTTGATCAATTTCTGTAAACGATCAGCTTTTACTCTTAACTTCTCATCGTCCGTAGGAGCTTCAGCAACTAGCGTTGCACTCACAATTGGCTCTGGTTGGATATAGATCATGCGTCCATCTATATCGAAAAAGCAGGAACGGCTAAAAACCTCTTTAATTGGGTCTTTACTTCTCTGTTCTATTCTTATGGCAGTAAGAATCATATCGACAAACTGATCGACACTATCTTCCTCTTCGGGCCATGTACTATCTGAAGTTTTCATTGTCATTATAATTTCTCTGCCAGAGAGGCCTCCCTGTAAAAATTCCTCACTTATAATGAAACAAGTATTTTCATCCATTATGGTCTCGCATGGAATTTCTTGCTCTATTACGACAAAAAGAGAGGAGCCGTCTTTTCGGGAATTAACTTCCTCCTTCTCTACCTCTTCAACTTTGTGCCTAAAAGAAGGGGAAATTGAATAGTGATGGAACGGACTGTATTCCTCAAAGTAAGATTTCAAGTCTGAGACTACTGTCGCTCTTGATTGTTCCCGCTTGGCAATTAATAGGGGTGCAACCTTCATTTCAGCTTGTAAAAATATCCTAGGAAATTTGAATACATGAGTGTAGCAACGCCTCTTAATTTTGCACTTTGTTGGATGCCCATTCAATCCCCCTATATACATACGTTTAAGCCCAGCTTTCGTTAGCATTTGCTGCCTCCTTTTAAAGATGAAAAATATCCAACTTGTCTTGATCTCTTGTCAACTATAGAGAGAAATTATCCAGTTTGTAGTGTGGGATACCAAGAGGAGCTTCTGTCCCCTGCTACCTCAAAAATCTTTTGTTCTAAGTTAGTTACAAACAGATAATGGCGGAGAGCGAGGGCGGTTCAGAGCCTAACGACTGCCGGCGTGGACCAGGAGCGGTCCCCCGAGATGGCCGATTTGATAACTGAATAATGAGAAATACAAAGATCTAGTCATTTAGACAATTGTTCTTCTAACCTCTTGAAAATATCTTCCATTAATCCCACGAGTTCATCATGATAGCCTTTTAGTTTTGGTGCGTGCAGTTGAAGTTCTGAGTATGAGGAAGTGGCTGCGAAATAATCGCTGTTAGACACTGCTTTTTTATGCTCATCTACAAGCCTGCTATTTATTTTGTAGTTGTCAATGATGGCTTTTAACGAAGTGTACACTTCTACTATTTTGCGTCGCAGGTCTAAGTCTGGGATCTGACCGATAAGATCTGCGTTTGAGTGGTAGATGGTAAAATAATCTTGGGAAATTGATACACGGACGTAAAAAACTTCTTCTTTGCCCTCTTCAAAATTTTTCCAACTAACCCCAAACTCTTCAAGATATAGGTTCCAGAGTACATGGAGTTCTTCTTCAATCGCCTGTAAAAAACCTAGAATGATTTCCTTCTGGCGCTTCTCATCACGTTGCTCCTGAGCTTTAAGCGTTTCGCGTACACTATCACGAGAGGCTTTAGCTGCCCTTTTCCCACCCTCCCTAGCAGCTAAGAAAGCACCACCTGCAATTATTAAGGCACCAATTATTGATATTAAAAGCGGCCACATATAGTGCAACAATTTTTCCACAAGTTTTTTTCTCCAGTTTTATCTAAGGGTATATGCCTCTTTCATATCGTGGGATATAAAGAAGGGTTACTCTCTCCTCTTTCCACAAAAAATTTTTTATTTTCAGCAAGTTATAGATTAACAGTTGCGGAGGGCGAGGGATTCGAACCCCCAAGTCCTTTCGGACGCCGGTTTTCAAGACCGGTGCAATAGCCGTTCTGCCAGCCCTCCGGCAAAAGTCAGATTATACAGATAAACCAGACGCACTTCACTGATCTTTCACGGTAATAGTTATTCTCTCCGAAAGCACGGGAGGTTTATGAGGTATGTGCAAATAATTACCCAGCAGCAAACGCAGTGTATGCTTCCCGGGAGCAAGGGTTATCTCCGTTTCCGTCTGCCCACCTCCGAAGTGCCTTACGTTCTCGCTGAAAGCAAGAGGTTTTTCCATATCCGGCAGATTTTCAAGATCGACTAACAGATGGTGATGCCCGGTATTTGGAACCTTGACCCCGGCCGGAGCGACCCCCATGTTCACAAGCCCAAATCTCACGGTAAAGGTCTTGCTGACAACTTCTCCGTCTTTCGGAGAAATGATATACACCTTGGCACCCGGAGGAGATTCGGAAAAATACTCTTCCGCAAAAGCCATATTCCATGACACGGCCACGGCTATGAAAAGCAAGGAAAATGTCCTGATTATTATCATCTTGGAACCCTTAATCATGAAAACGATTGCTTATCTAAAGTACATGTTTTTTTCAGAATCGCCACTTCACTGGAATGTCCGAAAAGGTGGAGAAAGACTGACCGGAGTCAAAGAAACAGAACCAATTCCAAGAGATATTGGGACAGAACTCTGAGCGGCGCGTTATGATGGGCCTAACCCGGGACCATAAGATTTCTAATTCCAGAGATCAACTACCACTCTTCCAACCTGGCCGCCCTTAAGTATAACGTCTATTTCAGGGTCAAGATCTTCGAGGGAGACTGTTCTGCAGATCCGCTCAAGAATATCGATCTTCCACTCGCCGGATATCTTTTCCCATACAAGCCGCCTTCTTCCCATCGGGCAGCTTGCAGAATCTATGCCCGCAAGCGTAACTCCCCTCAATATGAATGGATAGACATTCGTGTTGAGTTCATGGGAAGCCACATTGCCGCACGTAGTCACAACTCCTCTTTGTCTCGTGGACTTAATAGCGGTGGCAAGTATCTCTCCGCCCACGGTATCAACCACCCCGGCCCACTGCCCCTTAAGCAGCAGCCTGCCCGAAGGGTCAGTTAAATCCTCTCTCCCGATTACTTCCTCTGCTCCCAAGTCCTCCAGAAACTGTTTCTGCCCCGCTTTTCCCGTCGAAGCCGTCACGCTGTAACCGGCTTTTCCGAGAATAGCGACGGCCATGCTGCCTACCCCTCCCGTCGCCCCGGTTACGAGAATCTTTCCGTCTTCAGGGCTTACTCCACCCTCCACGATTCTTAACACTGACTGTGCCGCCGTAAAACCCGCGGTCCCGTACATCATCGACTCTTTTAGATCAAGCCCCGCAGGCAGGTTAACCACCCAGTCAGCCGGAACCCTCACGTATTGTCCAAATCCTCCGGAGGTATCCATTCCCAAGTCGTAGCCATGCACTATAACCTTGTCTCCAGATTCAAACTCTGCACTTTCTGAACGCTCGACTACACCGGCGGCGTCAACGCCGGGCGTATGGGGGTAATTCCTGGTAACGCCCCTGTTTCCTATGGCTGAGAGAGCATCCTTGTAGTTGAGAGATGAATATTTTACGTTTAGGAGCACCTCCCCGTCCGGGAGACTGTCTAGTTTTCTGGTCGTGATTTCCCTCGTGAATTTTTCATTTTCATCCCTGCTTACAACCATCGCCTTGAAATCATCAGAACTCATTTAAAACCTCCTTCAGTTACGGTTTTTATCTCCGCAGAGATCCTCAAGCGCAAGTAAAAGCGCCTGCGTTCCGAGCCTCCCGTGCCCAAGCTCGCTCGCCCTTTCATAAAGGGATTTAACAAGAGCAAGCCCCGGAAGATCAATCCCCATCCGTTGCGATTCCCCGAGAGCAATCTCCATGTCTTTTATAAAATGTTCAACGAAAAAGCCCGGGTCGAAATCCCTGTCCATTATTCTGGGACCGAGGTTGTTCAGAAGCCAGCTCGAGGCCGCGCCGCTCCCCACGGAGCGAAGCATGGTACGGGGGTCCAGCCCTGCCTTCTGACAATAGATCAAGTTCTCGCAGATTCCTATCATTACCCCAGCTACCGTGATCTGATTGCACATCTTCGCATGCTGACCCGAACCCGCTTTTCCCTGGTGCACGATGTTTTTTCCTAGGAGCCCCAGAAGCGGTTTCACCGAATTAAAAACTTCCTCATCTCCTCCAACCATTATTGAAAGCTCTCCCTTCACGGCTCCTACGTCTCCCCCGGAAACCGGAGAGTCCAAAGAAGAGCAGCCGAACCCAAGCGCCTTTTCGTATATCTCTATTGCAAGGGTCGGTTCGGTCGTGGTCATGTCAACGAAGATGCGGCCGGGCTCGGGCTCAATCAGAAGGCCATCGCGACCGAAATACACCTCTCTTACGTCATCCGGGTAACCGACAATGGTAAAGATAACGTCAGCCTGGCGGACGACCTCGGCGGGAGAGTCGCACCAGGTGGCGCCTTCACTCAGCAGTTCTCCCGCCTTTTCCTTTGTTCTGTTAAAAACAAAAACGCGGTACCCGGCACGAACGAGATGTCCGCACATGGGCGCACCCATGATCCCCGTTCCTATCCACCCTATCGAACTTTGCTCGGAACTTATTTCATTCATTTGCGCTGGGAACTATTGCGATGCGACGCTTTGCCGCTTAAGCATGGGAAGATATTTCCCGCCAAGGAGTATATGACCCTCGCTTGAACCGGCAAGAAGCCTTTGCACGAGATATTCTCTGTCAGGCCCGAGAACGTTAACCCCGTGGTCTGACTCGACAAGGCACAGAAGCTTTATGTCGCTGCCATTTTGGGTTGCGGTCTCGTAAACCGCAGAATAGTTGAGAAGAGCAGCTTCCACGGTACCGCAGGGAAGAGATGGATTCCGGGCTCCGGCGTGGTGTTCACTTCCCCGGAACCAGCATGGGTCAGGGTAGCCGTGGAAATGCAGAATCGACATTTCCTTCTCAATCAGAGAAGGGGCGTAAAGAGCGGAAGAGAGTGCCTGAGAGAGTATAACGTAAGTATCAAAAGACGGCCTTATATCTCTCCTCCCCAAGTCGACTCCTCTGGGTATTTGAAGATGAAGCTTTCCCTTCAAAAGGCCAATTCTGACTATATCCGAATCCGGATTCAAGTTTGTCTTATCGCATCCTGACCTTGAAGTGACAATCCATATGTCCGGAACCTGCTGATACACCGTCTCATCAGCGAGAAGGGTTCTAACATACCATCTGTCGTTCGAGGCCGCTCTTACCTCGTCGGGATTGTAATTCGGAATCTCCTGCAGGGAATTCCACATATTCTCATCGATATATTTATCCCCATCGTATCCAGGAGGCTCGGCAAGCGCTATGAAACCGTACGAAACCCCGGTTCTCCCGTCAAGTATTTTGTTCGCCACATCCCTGTGCGACAGGCGCTTTATCGCATCTATAAACTTCGACCCCGCAGGGAAAAGATCGGTGCTTTTGAGGTCAGCACCCAAGGTAGACAGCTTCTTGGCGTATTCAAATTCCTGCGGGTCGTACTCGCTTACGGAAAAACGCGTCAGAATAGGTGGCTTTATAGGAGCGTATATCTTCGGAATAAGCGAATAGAGCACGAAATCATCAAGCTGATCATGGGCGTATATGGAATCGGAGAGATTCATGTTTATTATCGCGAAATTCCTGCGCGAAACACCTATAACGATCTCCGACATGTTGTTTATCAGGTTTTTCAGGCCCAAGGAAATTTTTCTTTCATAGGTCGTATCCTCATTCTCAAACTCCGGGTCAAGGGACATTATCGTGATAACCTGGGTGTTATAGGGATCCTGGAGATAGCCGACGGTGAAATCGTCCGCCCATCCGCTTATCTTCAGTATGCTGCTGACCGAAAGGCTGTCCTTCCTGACAATCCTGTAGATGTTCTCGGCTACCTTGCTCAGAAGCCATCTGATCGGAGAAAGCTTCTTTTTAACATCTATTACGGCGTTTACCTTCCTCCTAACGGACTTAAGTCCCATGAGCTTGGAAAACATTCCGTAAGATGCGTCCTCGGTGGTTGCGTCTTCCCAGGAAATTACGTTTGCCCCGTTGCTCAGAAGCGAGTTTCTGAGTCTTTCCCTGTAAGCGTTTATCTCGGTGTTTGGGTAATTTTTCGGAAGCGGCTTGAAGGTTACGATAACCCGCTCCGACATCTCAGTCGGATTTTTAGGGTTAACCAGGTTCTTTATCTTCGGCATTCCGGAAAGCGCCGCTATGGTCCGCAGATCTAAATCCGCAATTCCTTGACTTTCATTCATAAAAAAGACAACCTCACACAACCCGCATCAGGAAACAGGCACAGGGGCAAAAAACAGAGCAAACGAAAGTTCCAACCGAGTCCGGACAACCTAGAGTTTAACGATTGCTACGGATTTTTTCAATCTCGCGAAGCATCTCTTCCCGGACTACACCTTCAAGCTTTTCGCCACCCTCTTTTCCCTTTGGAAAGCTTGCGGTATCTATAGGAGGAAGGATTCTGACTACAATATCCCTGTCGGTATTAAGTTCGTAGGAACCCTTTTTCCTTATATCCTTGCCTCCCCATATGATCATCGGCACAACCGGCACCCTTGAAAGCGAAGCCATAAAAAAACCGCCCTGCTTAAAGGGAAGAAGTTCTCCATCCTCGCTTCTTGTGCCCTCTGGGGCAATAATCACTGAAGGCCCATTTCTTATTTTCCTTACGATTTCCCGGACTCTGTTCGTATCTCCAACCGAACCGTCCCTCGCAACGAAATATTGTCCGCTAAGTGAGCACACCCAGCCGATAAAAGGAATCGAGGCGACTTCATTCTTCATGACCGCCCTCCATTCGAAAGGCAGCGCCGCGGAGAAAACAGGTATGTCTAGGGAACTCTGGTGGTTGAACATCACTATGAAAGGAGCTTGCGGGAAGTTTTCAGTTCCTTTTACGTCAAGCCGCACTCCGCAGGACCAAAGAACTGTTTTTCCCCAAGGCCGAACGGAGCACTTTATAAGATGCCTTACGGCAAGAAGTGACATCACGATTCCCACGCTGCCCCAGAATGCCGTAAACAGAGACGAAAGAATTATTGCCACAATGCTTCTTATTTTCTTCATCACTGCTACTCCGTCGCGTCGCAAAAAGAGTTTCCGGGATCCTGGCCTATGCGGGAACTATAATGTTTACTCCCTGCTCCTCAATCCGTATATCATGTTTTCCGGAACGAAGAAGAAATGTCTCCCCGTCCATGTGAGCCGGAAGATCGGTAAAGGTTTCAAACCGCAACTGCCTTGCCCTTACTATACTGACCTCTCGAAGTCCCTCATGGCGGCCCTCAAGCACCTTTTGTATCTTAAAAAGCCTTCCCAGAGAACTCATGTCGCTTATTATATGGATGTCGAGATATCCGTCGAATATGTCAGCCCCAGGAGCTAGGTTGAACTTTCCACCCTGAAAAGGGCCGTTTGAAGCGCCGAAGAGAAGCAGTCTTTCGCCCGCGACATCGACTTCTCCATCCATCTCGGAGAAAAAACCCTGGAACCGAAACGCCTCGATCACCGCTCCAACAACGTAACCGAAGGAACCGAAACGCCTGAGGCCCAGATCCCCGAAATCGTGCGCTACGGCCCCGTCCATCCCTACCCCGAAACCGTTTATAAAGCATTTTTCGTCAACAAAAGCCACATCAGCTTTTCTCGTTCGGCCAGAAAAAATATTGTCCACCGCCGCACGCGTATTAAGGGGAATACCGGCTGCCTTCGAGAAATCGTTCCCGCTGCCTCCCGGAACTATTCCCAAAACAGCTTCGGTTCCGTGAATCGAACTTACGATCTCACTTGACGTACCGTCTCCTCCAAGAGAAATCATGTGGGTAAAGCCTTCACCAAGCCCTTCCGCGGCGATCTTCGCGGCGTGCCCGGGGAACTGCGTAAGTCTCACCTCGTGGACAATTTCTTTTGCTTCAAAAGCACTACGGATCTGTTCAAGTGTTGGCCCAGGCGGTTTTGTACCCGCCTTGGGATTTGCTATTACAAGGTATTTCATCCTGTTCTATTGCTCCCGGAATCGGTGATTACGGAACATTATGATACCCTACAACTTGATTAATAATTGTTTTTCTGGTATTAAAACCAGATTTGCAAAAGGAATTCGGAGGATAATTAATGACAGAAGAAGCCGTAGCTAGCGAAAAACTCAGCATGAAAAGCCTGCTTGAAGCGGGGGTACATTTCGGACACCAGAAAAGCCACTGGAACCCGAAAATGAAATCCTTTATCTTCGGAGCAAGAAACGGCATTCACATAATCGATCTTCAGCAGACCGTCACGCTTTTTAACAGGGCGTACACTTTCGTGAAAAACACAGTGGCGGACGGAGGAACCGTTTTGCTGGTGGGGACCAAGAAACAGGCCCGGGGAATAATCGAGGAAGAATCGGTCCGATGCAACATGCCCTACATAAACACGCGTTGGCTGGGCGGAACCCTTACCAATTTCAACACGATACGTTCGAGGGTTGATTACCTGCTGGAACTGAAGAAACTTGAGGAAGACGGGCAGATGGAAATGCTTCCGAAAAGGGAAGCGAAAAACCTTAGAAGGGAGATAGTAAAGCTCGAAGGGCTTCTGGGTGGAATAGTAACCATGAGGCGCGCTCCCGACGCTATTTTCGTCGTAGATACAAAAAAAGAGCATATAGCCATAAAAGAAGCGAGAAACCTCTCGATACCGGTTATAGCAATCGTGGACACGAACTGCGACCCCGCAAATGCGGATTATCCGATTCCGAGTAATGACGACGCCATAAGGGCGATAAAGCTGTTCACCTCAAAAATAGCCGACGCCTGCATTGAGGGAACTCACATATACCAGGAGAAACTGGTGAGCGGAGAGGTTGAACAGGTAAAAGAAGACAGCCTTGAGGGCGTAGTGGTAGAAAGGAAGGTATTTGTTTTCAAAGAAGCTGAGTCCGATGAAAGTGAGGAAAGCTTTGTTTCCGTAGCGATCTCCGAATCTTCGCAAAGTGAAGACGCTCGGGCACAGAAAGAGATATCGGAGAATACAGAAGATAAAAAAGAGGATTAAAAATGGCTGAAATCAAGGCAACAATGGTAAAGGAGCTGAGAGAAAAAACAGGAGCTCCTTTTCTTGACTGCAAGAACGCGCTTGTGGAAACCGACGGGGACTTCGAAAAAGCTTCCGAGGTCCTGAGAATAAAGGGCGTCGCGAAAGCTTCTAAGAAAACTACCAGAAAAACCGACCAGGGAATCATATCCTCATACGTTCACGCGGGTGGCAAGATCGGCGTAATGCTCGAAGTTAACTGCGAAACGGATTTTGTGGCCAGAAACGACGAGTTTCAGAACCTCTGCAGGGAAGTCGCCATGCAGATAGCGGCAAACAATCCGACTTACGTAAGAAAGGAAGAGGTTTCGGAAGAAGAAGTAGAAAATGAAAGGCGGATTCTCAAGGCAGAAGCTATGGAATCGGGAAAACCCGAGAATATAGCGGAAAAAATGGTTGCGGGAAGAATAAACAAGTTTTTCGAGGAGATATGCCTTCTTGAGCAACCCTACATAAGAGATCCCAAGATGAAAGTCATGGATCTTGTAAACAACCTGATAGCCAAAATCGGCGAAAACATAGTTGTAAAAAGGTTCGTAAGATACCAGCTGGGCGAATGAAAAAACTGGACAATGGGATCCTCTGAAAAAACCATCCCGAAATATAAAAGAGTACTGCTGAAACTCAGCGGAGAAGCTCTTCAGGGTCCTGGTCAGTTTGGTATCAGTTCCGACGTAATTGAATACGTCTCCGAAGAAATAAAAAGCATCTATTCACTCGGAGTAGAAACGGCCATAGTCATAGGTGGAGGAAATATCTTCAGGGGTGTTTCCAGTTCTTCGAAGGGAATGGACCGTTCCACGGCCGACTACATGGGAATGCTCGCAACCGTGATAAACGCGCTTGCCCTGCAGGATTTTCTTGAAAGAAAAGGGATGTCAACGCGGGTGCAGACCGCGCTTGAAATAAAACAGGTTGCCGAACCCTTTATCAAAAGAAGAGCCATACGCCATCTTGAAAAGGGAAGAATAGTCATATTCGCCTCGGGAACAGGCAATCCGTTTTTTACGACCGACACGGCCGCAACCTTAAGAGCACTGCAGATGGGAGCGGATATCATAATGAAAGCAACTAAAGTTGACGGCATTTATGACAAGGATCCTGTTAAGAACAAAGATGCTTCGAAGTTCACCGAGCTCACATACATGGAAATTCTGAAGAAAGGGTTAAAAGTTATGGATGCAACCTCAATCTCTCTTTGCATGGAAGGGAATATTCCCATAGTAGTGTTCGATCTTTTTGAGGAAGGCAACATAGAGAAAGTTATAAGAGGAGAGAAAGTAGGTACTATTGTAAAGAGCGGTACGGAACAATGAGCGAAGAACTGTCTGTTGAAGAACTTTATATTGACGCCGAAGACAGGATGGACAAGACAGTAAGCGTTTTCGATCAGGAACTCTCCAGAATAAGAACCGGCAGGGCGTCAGCAGCTCTTGTCGACACGATGAGAGTTTCCTACTTCGGTGCCCAGACACCTATTAACCAACTCGCCAACGTTTCGGTGCCCGATAGTTCAACCATACTTATACAGGCTTGGGACCCGGGCGCGGTTGAGGAAATCCAAAAGGCAATCGCGCAGTCCGAACTCGGAATAACTCCGTCGGTCGACGGAAACACGATCAGGCTTACTATACCGCCCCTGACGGAGCAGAGAAGAAAGGAGCTTGTCAGGCACACGGGAAAAGTCGCCGAAGAACACAGGGTGTCCGTAAGGCAGATAAGAAAAGATGCGAACAACCTCATAAAGAAAGCCGGGAAAACAGAGAACCTTCCAGAAGATGAAATAAAAAAAGCCCTCTCCGAAATACAGCAACTGACAGATGAAAGAATAAGCAGGCTAAACGCCCTGCTTGAAAAGAAAGAAAAAGAAATACTGGAAATCTGAGAACCACGCGGATTACCGCCCGATAACCCTGATACCATCCATATAGGGGACCAGCACCTCGGGAACCTCCACCGTCCCCTCTTCGGTCTGGAAGTTCTCGACAATCGCCAGCAGAGCCCTGCCCACAGCCACCCCAGAACCATTAAGAGTATGGAGATAGGCCGGCTTGGACCCCTTTGATTTTCTGTATCTTATGTTGGCGCGCCTCGCCTGAAACGCCTCAAAATTGCTGCAGGACGATATTTCCCTGTATCTGCCTTCGCTAGGCACCCATACTTCAAGATCATAAGTCTTGGCGGAAGAAAATCCCATGTCTCCCGTACAAAGAAGAACAACCCTGTAGGGAATACCCAAAAGTTCAAGAATCTTAGCGGCATCAGCAGTCAACATTTCAAGTTCCTCGTACGAATTCTCCGGGTCGGCGAAGCGTACAAGCTCCACCTTGTTAAACTGATGCTGCCTGATTATCCCGTGCACGTCCTTCCCGTAAGAACCCGCTTCCTTTCTGAAGCACGGAGTGTAAGCCACGTATTTAATCGGAAGCATCTCCGGGGGAATTATCTCGTCGCGGTGAATGTTGGTAACGGGAACCTCAGCAGTGGGAATCATGTAATAGTCCGTATCGCTAAGCTTGAAAAGGTCTTCCTCGAATTTGGGGAGATTTCCCGTTCCAGTAAGACTCTCCGTGTTGGCTACGAAGGGAGTGAGAACCTCTGTGTACCCGTGCTGCTTGGTATGAACATCGAGCATGAAGTTTATAAGGGCTCTCTCAAGCCGCGCGCCCGCGTTTTTGTAAAGCGCAAACCGTGCACCTGCGATCTTCGTCGCCCTCGGAAGGTCCAGTATGTCGAGCTCGGCTCCCAGCAACACGTGGTCCTTTACCTCGAAGTCGAAATCCCTCGGTTCTCCCCACTTCCTTATCTCGACGTTTGCCGTGTCGTCCGGACCCTCGGGAACCGAGGAATCGGGCATGTTGGGAACGGTCAGAAGGAACTCCCTGAGAAGCCCCTCCACCTCCACTTTCTTCTCGTTAAGATCCTTTACCTCTTCCGAGAGAGCCTTCAGTTCGGGCAGAAGTTCTGCAAGTCCCTGCTGATCTCCAGACCTCTTAAGGACACCCACCTTTCTTGAGCCCTCGTTTCTCTGGTGTTCCAGAGTCTCAACCCTTTTTATTATCTCTTTTCTGCGGGAATTCAGCACTGTAAACTCCGAGAGATCGGTCTCAAAACCGCGGGTAGCGAGTTTTTCGCCAACAAGATCAATATTTCGCTCAATTAATTTGGGGTCTAGCATCTAAAACACATACTCCGGCAGAACTTGAAAAAAGCAAAAGTCAGGTGTCTAATTTACACTCACAGTCGATATTTTCAAACATCTCGAGACTTTGCACAAAAGGTTCTTTTCGGGTTTAATAACTGGATATATAAAGCTGAAAGAACGTCAGGAGAGAGAATAAGCAATGAAAATACTGGATAACGGAATAGAAATAACCTACTTTGGACATTCCACTTTCTCAGTAAAATCGCCGGCCGGCAAAACGGTGATGATAGACCCGTGGATTGAGGGAAACCCCTCGTGCCCGGAACAGCTCCGTGAAGTCGGTCATGTTGACATCATAGCAGTCACACACGGACATTTTGACCATATAAGTGACGTGATTCCTCTATGCAGCAAATATAATCCCAAAGTGGTGGCAAACTGGGAGATCTGCGACTGGCTGGGCTCAAAGGGAATTCAGAACTGCATGCCGTGTAACAAGGGAGGCAACGTGGTCATAGACGGAATAAGGTTCACAATGACCCACGCCCAGCACAGCAGCAGCATGAAGGAGGAAGACGGAACTGTTATCTATGGCGGGGAACCGGCAGGCTACATAATAAAGTTTGAAAACGACTACACAATATACCATGCCGGAGATACCAACATTTTCGGTGACATGAAACTTATATCGGAGATATACAAACCACAGCTGGCAATGCTGCCCATCGGAGACCTCTTCACGATGTCTCCGCTTGAGGCATCATACGCATGCAGGCTGCTTAACGTGAAATGGGTTATCCCCATGCACTACGGGACTTTTCCGCTTCTGGTGGGAACTCCGGATGAACTGAAGTCGCTGACCAAGGGCATGGATTCGCTGAGCGTGGTTGCCTTGGAACCGGGACAGCAGATCACATGACTTGCAGAGACCTTTTACTTCAGAACTAAAGGAGCTTCTTTGTTCTCATAAAAAGACAGATTCGCAAAAAAGAGTTATGAAAAATCCGGCAAAATTATTAATCACCATCGCCGTGCTCCTTACGGTTTCCTGTGGGGGAAAGCAGGCGATTTACGAAGGAACAGCAGAACAACTTAATAACGAAGTGATTGAAGAACTTAACAAGGAAGGCGGTTTTCCTTGGATATTCGGTGGAACAAATTACGACAAAGTATTCGACATCCTCAAAGAAATACAGATCCGCTATCCCTATACCAAGTACGCCGCGCTAGCCGAACTCAGAAGCGGTGATGTTTATTTAAAAAAAAAGGAATACACTCTAGCCGCTGAGGAATACGAAAATTTCATAGCGAACCATCCGGGTCACAAAGAACTTGATTACGCAATGTATCGCCTCGGACTCTCCTACTATAAGATGAAAGCGGGGAAGGACAGAAACCATTCAAAACGGCTTCAGTCAATAAAGTGGTTTACACTGCTTAATAAGACCTATCCCGACTCCCCGTACGCTGAGCAGACACAGGATAAAATCGAGAAATCCAGAAGAATGCTCGCGGAAAGAGAAATCTACATAGGGAAATTCTATCAGAAGAAAAAGAACTACGAGGCGGCGGCGCAAAGATACAGAAACGTTCTTGAAAATTACTCCGACACCGAATACGCCGAGAAAGCCAGGAAGCTTCTCAGAGAGACTGAGGAAAAATTATCCAAGCAGTCATCCTAGTAACAGGAGAAACCTTTCCCCGAAGGTGCGGGCAAGCAATCCGCCACGTGAATTTAACGACAAGGTAATTTGCCGGGCGGCTGTGCGTATCGATCCGGAACGCGCGTTTTAATCAAACGATGTAATTCCACTCAAACAAAAAACAGAAATGGTGAAGACATACAAGCTGCTTGCATATCTAGTTGTGATTATTTTTCTCGCCTCCTGCGGGTCTTCTGATGAAGAGGAGATAAATCTGCTTTTGGACAAGAGAGTCAGGTCCTTTCAGCTAAAAGACCCTGAAATGTATTCTGAGTGTATACACGAAGATTACAGGGCAACTTCAGGGGAAAAAGTTGTTGACAAGCACGAGCTGGTAAGCAGGTTCAAGGACCAGGTATCCACCATTGACACGGTATCATTCGGCGAATCCGAAAGATACATATACATCAACGGGACAGACGCAAGGGTAATGATGCTCTCTTCGATTGACGTAAAGATAGGTAGTTATTCAATGACATATAAAGCCAGAGAGGTTATTAACTTATCGAAAGTACTGGGGAAGTGGAGAATAACCAAGGAGTCTATGCTTAACTTGCTCAGCGGAACTATGATTCTTGATAACTAAGAACTAGCCGAATTTCTTTTCAATATCTTCCTGCTCTTCCTTACACTCTATGCAAAGAGTAGTCTCCGGTCTTGCAATCAGTCTCTGCTCCGAGATCTCCTCTTCACACACCTCACAGATTCCGTAAGAACCATTCTCAAGTCTAACGAGCGCGTCGCGTATTTTCCGAAGCAGCTTTCTCTCCCTGTCCCTTTCCCGCAGTTCAAGAACCCTGTTCGACTCGGATAGCGCCCTGTCAAGTGGATCTGGGAAAGAATTGGACCCCTTACTCATCCTATCAACAGTATCATAGGCAATGCCCAGTATATCGGACATCTTCTGAATCAGGATGGTTCTTACCGTCTCCCTGGTTTCTGCCTTCATGGAGAATATTATATATACCTACGTTTTTTTGTAAATTTGACGAAACGCGACAAATACAATTAATTATCCGCCATGGCGAGAATGAAGAGACTTACGATTGAGTTGCCGGGAGAAATGGCTGCACTTGTTTCAGATCTGCTCTTGGGTCTTGAAGCCGGAGGCGTTAGCGAGGAGCAAAGAGACCACGAAGAACCGTTAATTCATGCGTATTTCAAGGAAGAAATGGACATTGCGGGAATCATAACAACCGTAAGGGAGTTCTCTATGCTTTTTAGCGAAAACGCCGAGGCGGTCCGGTTCACCACCCGATACATAAATCAAGCAGACTGGGAAGGTTGGAAATCCTATTTGAAACCGGTAAGGGCGAGTCGTCGAATAGTTATCAAACCTCCATGGGAAAAACAATACAAGGCGGAGCGGGGAACCAAGGTAGTTGAAATAAACCCGGGAAACGCCTTTGGCACGGGACATCATGAAACAACAAGAATATGCGTAAGTTATCTGGACGAAATTATCGAAAAATCCCCTGGGTGTTCTGTTTTTGACGTGGGATGCGGGAGCGGTATTCTGGGTATCTGCTCAATCAAACTGGGAGCATACATTTCGTTTTGCGCAGACATTGATTTCAAGGCCGCAAAAGAAACTATCTCGAATTCCGCAAGGAACGCGACTTCCGACAAGGTAAAAGTCTGGTGTGGTTCTGCGGACTGTACACGGAAAAAATTCGACGTGGTTGTTTCTAACACATCCAAGGATACTCTTATTTCAATGAGGGAAAGTCTAAAAGAGAGACTTCTCCCCCTGGGACATCTTATAGTGTCCGGCATACAGGCAAACGAGAAACGTGAAGTGGCCGAAATTTACGGAAACTCGGGTTATGATATTGTCAGTGGGAAGGTCGAGGGCGGATGGGCCGGACTGCTCCTTAGGTTAAAGAAAACGAGAAAGCCTGAAAAATGAACTCTTTTAAAACTATAGAATGGAAAGACGACAGGGTCTTAATGATTGACCAGAGAAAGCTTCCGGGAGAGGAAGTCTACGTTGAATGCACTACTTTTGAAGAGGTGGCCGAATGTATAAGGAAACTGGTTATCAGGGGAGCCCCGGCGATAGGAATAGCGGCCGCCATGGGAATGGCTCTCGGAGCCGCGGGTATCGGAAACGATTGCTCCTATGAAAATTTCGAAGAGCGCATGAAAGCCATATCGGATCACCTGGCCCTGACGCGACCGACAGCCGTAAATCTGTTTTGGGCCATCGCCAGAATGAACAGACTGATTTCCAAGTGCAGAGGCAAAGAAATTGAAGAGATAAAAAACCTTCTCATAACCGAGGCGATCAATATACAGAAAGAAGACATTGAGATATGCATGCAGATCGGGGAAAACGGATCCAAACTCATAAGAGAAAACTCTGTCATACTCACGCACTGCAACGCCGGAGGACTCGCCACCGCCGGTTATGGAACAGCTCTAGGGGTAATAAGGTCAGCCTTTAACCAAGGCAAGAATATAAGCGTAATATCATCAGAGACAAGACCCGTTCTCCAAGGAGCGAGGCTCACTACGTGGGAACTTGAGCGGGATGGAATCCCGGTCCGTTTGATAACCGACAGCATGGCCGGGCATCTGATGAGTAAGGGGATCGTGAATTCGGTCGTGGTCGGGGCTGACAGGGTAGCTTCAAATGGAGATACGGCAAACAAGATAGGAACCTATTCCCTCTCCGTCCTGGCCAAGCATCACGGCATTCCCTTTTACGTAGCGGCCCCCACTTCAACCATAGATACCGAATGCTTAAGCGGAGAGGATATTATAATTGAGCAAAGGGAACCCGAAGAAGTAACGCACATAGACGGGAAAAGAATAAGTGCGGAAGTAACCGCAATCAATCCCGCTTTTGACATTACACCGGCCGAAAATATCGAATGCCTGATAACTGAAGTCGGACTGTTTAAAAAACCCTATGCTAAATCTCTCGGCAGACTTAAAAAGAAAGATCAGTAATCTCCCCTTTCAATTTCCTCCTGAGCTTCGACGCTCAGTTTCGTAAAGGGCATGACCATCAGCCTCTCTTCGCCTATTTTTTCCCCTGTAACCTCGCAGAAACCATATTCCCCGTTTTCAATCCTCTTTAGAGCATCATCTATCTGGTGCAGTTTGCTGCGCTCCCTGTTCGAAAGAGTAAGGGCAAGTTCTCTCTGCCTGTCTTCGGATGCGTGATCATAAAAATCTCCGACATTGAAACGCAGATGATCCGATTCCTCTTTCATTGATCGGGTTACATCTTTAAGCAGTTCCTTTCTCATCTCTTTAAGCATGGCAGTCATCTGGTTAAGGAACTTCTTTGTATATTTTCTGGGGTTGGTTCTCCTCGACTTAGCTTTTGTTCCGGTCGCCGCAGAAGAACTTTCCTTCGAGGCCTTTTTTTCAGGTTTCTCCTTTTTTACTCTGGGCACGTTGACTCCTCCGGTAATCAAAGTCTAAAATTTTTAGGGTGAATTAAGATAAAATTATTATTCCTTTTGTCAATACCGGTCGTTGCCAGCAATTGGGGACTATTATCTTGTCATATTCCCCGCCTCGGTGATAATATAGCTTTCTCAATTGTGACCCTTCCGAAATGAAAAAAAGCTCTAACAATAGGGACGCCTGGGCGACCAAGACAGGCCTTATATTAGCCATGGCGGGCAACGCCATAGGCCTCGGCAACTTTCTTAGATTTCCAACGCAGGCCGCGGAAAACGGCGGCGGCGCTTTTATGATCCCCTATTTTATAGCATTTATCCTGATAGGGATTCCGATCATGTGGATGGAATGGGGAATGGGAAGGTATGGAGGGTCTCGCGGGCACGGAACAACCCCCGCAATATTCAATCTTTTCTGGAAAAGCCCCATTTCCAAAACCCTTGGCGTTATAGGGCTCTGGATACCCCTTGTCGTAACAATTTACTACGTTTACATTGAATCCTGGACCTTGGGATACGCTCTGCATTTTCTCCTAGGAAGCAATCCCAGTCTCGATCCGGGGTCGGTTTCAAACGCCGCGGAGTACGTAAAACCCTACAGCAGCTTTCTTGCCGATTATCTCGGTGCGGGAGACGGGGTGTTCCTCACCCCTTCCAAGATGGCTATTACCGCCTTTGTAATCACAATCAGTGCAAATTTCTACATCATGCTGAAAGGAATATCGGGAGGCATAGAGATATTCGTCAAGTATGCCCTCCCCATGCTGTTTGTCCTGGCGATAATACTCGTAGTAAAAACTCTGACGCTCAAAACTGATTACGGAACCGCAATAGAGGGGCTTAACTTTCTCTGGAACCCCGACTTTGAAGCCCTTAAGAACCCGAAAGTATGGATAGCGGCGGCCGGGCAGATTTTCTTTACGCTGAGTCTGGCTTTCGGAGCAATAGTTGCGTACGCATCCTACATAAAGATCGATGATGACGTAACCCTAAGCGGCCTGACTTCGGCAACTCTTAACGAGACAGTGGAGGTGATTCTCGGGGGCTCGATAGCCATTCCGGCTGCAGTGGCGTTCTTCGGAGTCGCAAGTGTGGTCACCGTAGCACAGTCAGGTGCATTCAGCTTGGGATTCGTAAGCCTCCCTGCAGTGTTCAGCAGCATTTCGGGAAGCCTAGGAGGAGTTGAGGCGGGCAGAATCTTCGGATTCTTGTGGTTTTTTCTCCTGTTTTTCGCCGGCATGACCTCGTCCGTAGCTATAGCATATCCCGTAGTAACCTTCCTTCAGGATGAATTCGGCATCTCGAGAGAAAGAGCTGTCGTATACACCATGCTGATAATAATTGTAAGCGTGCTGCCGGTGATACTGATAAGCCAGGTCCTTGACGAATGGGATTTCTGGGCCGGCACCATAATGCTCGTCGTATTCGGATTCATTGAAATTGTAATGTTCATGTGGGTATTCGGGGCCGATAAAGCTTGGAATGAAATAAACTCGGGGGGATTTATAAAGGCACCGCGGGTTTTTTATTACATCCTAAAATATCTGACACCGTTTTTCCTTCTGATTCTCATGTCGTGGTGGGGATACAGCAGTCTGCCTTCGATAATCGGAGAGACTAGCTGGAATATCTGGTTCGCTAGGCTTTATATTGTAGGGTTGTTTGTTTTCCTTTTAGCTATGGTTTATATTGCCGGTAGGAGGGAAAGATAATGGATTTCGCCGCTGCACTCTTCATGTTTATCTCTTGGGCAAGCGTCTTGAGTCTTCTCTCTTTCTGCCTGATAAAATTCCACAGAAACCCCAAGTAGCTGCCGCGGTAGCACCTTAAGATGTTCCGCAACCCTGGTTGGCAACCAGCAGGTGTTGCCGGCTTAGCCCTGTTCCGTTTCTTTTTGAAGAACTTCCTTGGGTTTTCCGATACGGAGAATTCTTATAACGTCTTCAAGCTGGTGTATCAAAAAGAGGGTAAGAGCAAAAGACGTAGCGAAAAGAACTAGGGAGTTTCCTCCGATTATCGCTATGAGAACTAACCCGGCCGAATAATAATTTCTCCTCCCCAAAAAGCGAAGACGGGCAAGCAGTTTCCTTAGGAGGGAAAGTTCCTCGGGATTGATATGCTTGTCGACTTCAAAGTACGCAACCAGACTTCCAGAATCTGTGTACTTTATCAGAAAGTAAAACGACCATATCAGAAACAGGATGAAGATGATGATATTATAGGTTCCTAGGATCACCGCAACGGTGCTTCCGGTCTGAAGATAATATCCAACAGGAACTCCGATCAGGAAGGAAAGCACTGTGAACTGGTCACTTATGGTATCAACCCACTGCCCTTTTTTTGTCTCCATAAGCTTTATTCTCGCAACTTCTCCGTCACACCTGTCCAAAACAGTTGCCACCTGCATGAAAAGAGCACCGAGCACCGGATGACCAAGGGCGTAAAGCGGCCCACAGAGCACCCCTATCAGGTTAATCAGAACGCTAGCAGCGTTAGGCGTAAGAGATGTTCTTATCAGGAGCTTGCTCAAAGGAAGAGACATCCGGCCGTTTATATTTCTGGCTATCCATCCGGTAGCCGTTTTACCTACGTGAGAAAAGATGATTCTTTCCGCTTCTTTTCGAGATTCCTTGGTATCCGAAAGGCGATACCAGTACCCGCTGTCGGCACTGAAGATTCTCATACGGTTCCGGGTGGCCTCGTCACCAAGCCAAGTATTGAGCCCGGCAGCCGAAAGCACAGATGGGACTTCTGTGAAGTTTACGGAGAAAGCGCCAAAGACGCTGCTTCCTCCACCGAAATACTTGGTTACGTAACCGGTTTCCCTGTCCATGCCAACAACAGGATCAGCGTCCTGCTGAACAAGCACAGAAAACTCATCCTCGCGGCAATCAGATGAATCACGAATGAATTTTTCAAGGGAATTGGAGTTTGTGACAACCAGAGAGGATTCTAAAATAAGAACCCTGCCCGAATCTACCGACAGCGACTCTCCAGGTGGGACCCAGTTTATGTCCGATGTGATTCTCGGGTCATCAATAAGCAGGTTTTTTAGAAGACCCGCGTTGTCGGTAATTATATGAAACTGCTCAGTTCCGGCACGTTGACAATTTATTATAATTCTTTTGAGTTGAGGGACTTGCGCTATCGATTTGCTTGGGAATTTGGATAGATCCTCGCCATTTGTTCCTGTGCCAGAACAAAGTACAATAGCGTCTTTCATGGCAGATTATTCGGAGGAGTCAACAACTCTCAGAAGATTTGGGGCACGGTATTCCTTTTTCAAGAATCTGTCAGCCTGTTTTCTCGCCCTGAAAAGATCTAGCGGACAGTCGACATCCATCCAGTAAAGTTCGCCTATATCGAGGGGCTTGATTTTATACCCCTTGCTTATAAGCCTGTGTATTGAGGAAATGTACCATTTGCCTTCGGCACCGGGATTCCTCATCTCTTCCTCAACCGCCCTTTTGAGCAGTTCAACACCCGTATCCCTGAACATTCTTATGCCGACTGATTCGGCGGAGGTCTCAGCGTTTGAAATCTCCTTGCTTATCTTCGTGATTCTGCTGTCGTTGACAACAACTTTCATGTCCTCCCTTTCATATCGAGATCTCTTTTTTATGGGAAGACAGATTTTTTCATCCCTGACTGCAAGCGCCTTGTCCAGAACACCTATCTCGTATACATCGTCTCCGTTCATGACCACTAAATCTTCGTCAAATTCGCTCCTGGCTATCCAGAGAGACACAAGGCTGTTTGTAGATTGATAGAATGGGTTGTAAAGGGTGTTGATTCTCATTCCCAGGCCATCGTAATTCCTTAGGAAATCCTCCACTCTCTCAAAACCGAAACCCACGACGATCACAACTTCGTTTATGCCGCAGTCCCTTATAAGGTTTATCTGGTGTTCAAGTATGGATATATTCCCAATATCAAGAAGACACTTGGGCTTGTCGTGAGTGTAGGGATATAGTCTAGTTCCCCTACCCGCTGCAAGTATTATAGCTTTCATAAGTCAGATTTTTTAAATAGAAAGTCATACACCCGTGGAATCGAGAAAAGCAGACGATAACCCCGGCGAAAAACACGAGGAATAACGCCTTATTTCTTCAACATCCTCCGGGAGCTAATGTAACTATAGGAGCTAGGTATGTCAAACAGGGCTTTAATCCGCAAGTCTTACGCGGGTTTTGGCTGAAACAAGGGGAAGTCACCCATCGGTCGCAAGTTTAAGACCGTTAATTCCAGATTTTATGCTGATTATATTGTTCATCTCATCAACGTATATAAGCTTGGGTCTGTGTGTTTGGCTCTGTTCTTCATCATAGATTGCAAAATCCGCTATTATCAAGCAATCGCCTTTTCTCGCAAGATGCGCCGCCGCACCGTTTACACAAACTATGTTTGAACCTCTCGCGCCTTCAATCACGTAGGTTGAAAAACGGTGGCCATTGGTCAGATTGAAAATGTGAACCTCTTCATAGGGAAACAGATCCGCTGCGTCCATGAGATTTCTATCAAGCGTAAGACTCCCTTCATAATCCAACTCGGCATCAGTTACCGTAACTCTGTGTAGTTTGGATTTAAGGAGTACTCTCTGCATTACCAACCTCTTAAAGCACAATATTATCGATAAGCCTGGTATCGTCCAGCCTCACGGCCAGCGCCACCAAATCACCCTCCGCAGCTCTGTGCCGGAGCTCTAGGGTTTCAGGGTCTCTTATCTCAATATAATCAATATCATTAATTTGAGCCATACGCAATACCCTGTCTGCCTCGGCAAGCAGAATTTTGCAGTCACCGCAACCGCTTTTGAACTTCTTTCTGATCTCTCCCAGGGCTTTGCTCACCGAAGCCGCCTTGATTCTCTGCTCCGCGCTGAGGTAAGCGTTTCTTGAGCTCATGGCAAGTCCGTCAGGTTCCCGTACTATCGGCATTTCCACTATCTCGATGTCCATATCAAAATCCCGTACCATCTTCTGAACAATCTTAAGCTGCTGGTAGTCCTTTCTTCCAAACACCGCAAAATCCGGACGGACAATGTTAAACAGCTTAAGCACAACCGTCGCTACCCCGTCAAAATGCCCCGGCCTGAAAGGACCGCAGAGGCAGTCCCCAAGATTTCCCACAGAAACCGTGGTCTGAAAGCCGTCGGGATAAATATCGCTTATATCCGGATAAAACAGATAGTTAACGCCGCAGCGCGCGAGTTTTTCCACGTCGCCTTCGTAGTCCCTTTCGTAACGATCAAAGTCCTCACCGGGTCCGAACTGAGTGGGGTTAACAAAAACACTTGCGACCGTCACGTCCGCCCTTCTAACCGATTCCTCCACGAGGGTAATATGCCCTGTGTGCAGGGCCCCCATAGTGGGAACAAAGCCGAGTTTCTTGCCCGCTTCCCTGCAAGCATCGGAAATCTTCTTCATGTCGGAAGGGCAGTTGAGCACAGAAAGCGCCCCCGCACTATCCATAAGACTGCTCCTGCGAAGGAAAAGTCCCTTTTTTTACCTCTTTCACGTATTTTTTTGTTGAATCGGAGATTGTCTTTGCAACCTTCGCGTATTTCTTGACGAACTTGGGGAGTGGCTCCGGCGTCAGGCCTATCATGTCGTTTACAACAAGCACCTGTCCGTCGCAATCCCCCCCGGACCCTATCCCGACTGTCGGTATTCCTAGACTCTCGGTAACATCTCTGGCCACCTCAGACAAAACGCTTTCGATAACCACCATGAAAGCGCCCGCCTGCTCACAGGACTTGGCGAGATCCAAAAGCGTTTCGCGCTCGCCCGGCAGACTTCCCTGTACCTTGTAACCACCCATTACGTGAACAGACTGCGGACAAAGCCCTATATGAGCAACAACGGGAATCCCGGCTTTCTGGATGCGGTACACGGTATCGACGTATGCATCATTTACCTCAAGCTTAACCGACTCAGCCCTCCCTTCCTTTAAAAGTCTTCCGGCGCTCTCTATAGCATCTTCGGGAGATTTCTGATAGGAAAGAAAGGGCATATCCGTGCACAGATGGGCCCGGTTCACACCTCTTGAAACAATCTTCGTGTGATAAATCATTTCATCCAGCGTAACCGAAAGCGTATCTTCAAGGCCCTGAACCACATTGCCTAGAGAATCTCCAACCAGAACCACATCTACTCCCGCTGCGTCCACTATCGCGGCAATGGTAGCATCGTACGCCGTTATCATGGCGATTTTCTCACCCTGCTCCTTCATCTTACGAAAATCAGCTGTTCTCAGTTTTTTCATTATTCGACTCTATCTCTTTTTCGAAACCGCTAGGGGATCACTCAACATATATTCTGGCTGAGTATCCCCGCTTCCTCAAAACTACGCGAAGCGTCTCGGCATCTTTCCTTTTCTTGAACCTGCCAACCCTCACCCTGTAATAAGTATCCCCCTCAAAAGCAAAAGATTCCACCCTCACATCCTCGTCCGTGACACGCGAAAGCTTTCTTTTGAGTTCATTGGCCGCCGCCTTGTTTCGAAAAGAACCGGCTTGGACTGTGTAGAGGGAGACAAAAAGGCTTTCTGACCTTTCAGAGGGTGTCGACAGCACTTCTACTTTCACTTCCGCAACACCACTTCTAACAAGTCCGATGGCTTTCGCGGCCGCATATGAGAGATCTATCACCCTGCCCCTTATGTAAGGACCCCTGTCATTTATCCTGACCCTTACCTGCCTGCCATTCTCGCGATTGGTAACACGCACGACGGTACCAAAAGGAAGCTCCTTGTGCGCCGCGGTATAGGCATTTCTATTGAATACCTCGCCACTTGCGGACCTCTTGCCATGTTCCTTGTCCCCGTACCAGGAAGCCTTGCCGTACTGTACGGTATGCGTCGACTTGGGCCGCTGAAAATCCCGGCTTTCCCACTTCGGGGAACCTGAAGAAAAAGAGCAACCGACCGCAAAAAACGCAATCAAGACGGCGAATCTGACCCAGATCATAAGGTTCTATTTTACCATAACGGATTCCCTCGCAGACACCGACATGCCGGAAATACCCGTTTTACCGGCCGCAGTCTTGAGATTATAAGCGGTTATAATAAAATAGTGCCACCAAAAAACAGGCAGATACGATGAACCGGCCGGATTATAATTTTTCCCTGATAAACCGACTTCCCCCTTACGTGCTAGGCGTAGTCAACGAACTTAAACACAAAGCACGCGCCAGAGGAGAGGATATAATCGACCTCGGCATGGGGAACCCTGATCAGGCAACGCCGGACCACATAGTGGAGAAACTGCGCGAGGCAGTAAGTGAACCCAGAAACCACAGATACTCCGCTTCCGCCGGACTGCCCAAACTTCGTCTGGCCATAACCGACTGGTACAGAAGAAAATACGATGTTGACCTTGACCCGGATTCCGAAGCCGTCGTCACGATAGGATCAAAAGAAGGCATATCGCATTTAATGGTCTCCATACTCTCCCCAGGAGATATGGCGATAGTTCCAAATCCCTCCTACCCGATACACAGCTACTCCGTAATCATAGCAAGAGGAGACACTCACAGTTGTCCCATGGGGAAGAAAGAAGACTTGATACAGTCAATAGAAAAAGCGATAAAGGAAGTGTGGCCAAAACCCAAAGTCCTTATTCTTTCATTCCCCAACAACCCGACAACACAAGTCATGGACCTTGATTTCTTCGAGAAAATCTGTGACCTGGCACGTGAGACGGGTCTTATAGTAGTGCATGATCTGGTTTACGCAGAGCTGTGTTATGACGGATACAAGGCCCCGAGCATAATGCAGGTAAAGGGAGCCAAAGACGTTGCGGTGGAATTCTATTCACTTTCCAAAACCTACAGCATGCCCGGCTGGAGGGTAGGCTTCATGGTGGGAAATCCAGAAATCGTTTCCGCGCTCAAAAGGATAAAAAGTTACCTTGACTACGGAATATTCCAGCCGATCCAGATAGCCGCAATTACCGCTCTCAACGGACCTCAGGAACCTGTAGAGCGCATAAGGGAAACCTACAGGTCCAGAAGAGACAAGCTGATCGAATCATTCGCAAGGGCCGGATGGGAAATCCCAAAACCGAAAGCCACCATGTTCGTATGGGCACAGATACCTGAAGAGTTTGCGGAAATGGGGTCGCTTGAATTCTCGAAACTTCTTATAGAGAAATCAAAAGTCGCCGTATCCCCCGGAGTGGGATTCGGAAACTACGGAGAAGGATTCGTAAGACTTGCACTTGTTGAGAACGAAAACAGAATAACTCAGGCGGCAAGGGGAGTTAGGAAGCTTCTTCAGGGCGCCCACGGCTACTAAAAAGCCTGCCCTATGCTTATAAAAATCTTGAATCTGTCGTCTCTTTCCTCATCCTCGGGGTTTAGAAGGTAGCCGAAATCCGCCCTGATCGGCCCGATAATCGTATGGTATCTCAATCCGGCACCGGCCGCGTACTTCAGGTTGGAAGCACTGAAACCGAAACTCTTTGAATAAACATTTCCGTAATCGAAGAAAATTACCGCTCCAAGCTTGTTAAAAAGTCCGAAGCGGGCTTCAGCGTTGCCAATGATAATAGAGTTGCCCCCAAGAGGATCCCGATCCGAATTAAGCGGACTCAGATGCTGAAATGAATAACCCCTCATGCTTGCACTGCCTCCGGCGAAGAATCTTTTGAAGATCGGCACGTTAAGCGGGTCAGTTCCCCCAAGTGTGCTTATATTTCCAATCGTCGCCCTTTTTCCCAGAACGATCCCGGAAACACTCTTGTAGTACCTTAACTCGGCCAGAAACTTCAGGTAATCGGTGCGGGCGGAGCTAGTGGTCTGAATCGGTCTTTCCATGAAGAAAAACAGCCGCATTCCACTGGTAGGATTTATAAGGCTGTCGGTCAGGTCATACTCAATTCCCAGATCAACAGCCGTCAGGAAAACGCTGTCGCGGGCACTTTCAATCGGCGTTCTTACCACCTGAGAGTCTATATTCGCAAATACGACGTTCAGGGAACTGAAAAGTGTGAGATAATCAAAAAACTCCTTGGACAAGGTACTGTTGAAATCGAAACTCAAGCCCTCATAGCCCGGAAAATCATCCCTTCTCACGTCAAGCAAAAAAGCAAGACTGGAGTTTCTGCCGACTAAGTGGGGCTGATCAAGTCTGGCCAGTAAACCCCGTGTCAGGGATGAATAACTGGAAGTGACCTGAAGGATCCTTCCGCCGTCAAAAAAATTCCTCTGGTTCCAAGATAGCTGCGCCCTTAGATTGTCCTCCGTGGCGTATCCAACTCCAAGCCTTATCGTTCCGAGTTTCCTTTCAGTAACGCTGTATATAGTCCGAACCTCGAAGTTCCGCCGGTCGTATTCAGTATCCACTATAACGGAATTGAAAAGTCCGGTTTCAAAAATGTTCGCCCGCGATTTCTGAGTTTCTTTGAGAGAAAACAGGTCCCCTTGCTCGTACTCTATCTCCCGTTCGAGAAGTCTGGTGGCAATATCGGAATTTCCCCTGAACATCACGTCGCCGAAATAATATTCCTGGCCCGGGTCGATGATGAATTCAACATTAACCTCTCTGCTCCTCAGGCTCACAATCGCTTCGGATTTTACATCCGGCAGAGGATAACCCCTATCGGAGAACAACTCCGTGATAAGAACTTTTGACCTCTGGTAGCTTATCTGGGAAAAAGGTTTCCCCTCTTCCAAGAGGATTACCTCGGCGACATCGGAGACGTAATCGTCCGGGTGGTTACCGAGAACCGCTATGTTCAAAGTCTTCACTATTACGGGATCCCCTTGCTCCACCCTTATTTCTATATCCACTTTTCGGTTTCCATCCCGGAAATCTAAGGTATGGGTTACTGTGGAACCGTAATAACCATGTTCCCTGAGAACCTGCTCTATTCTTTTTATATCGTCCTCAAGGAACTGCTCGTTGAATTCCGGACGTTTTCTCCAAGGTCTCCTTGAGGGAAAAGGAGTTATCATGGAGTCCTTTATTCTCTCGAGTTCTATGTCTTTTAACCCCTTTATCTTGATCCCGGAGATAAAAACCGTTTCGTCCTTCTCCGCTTCCTCGGCTCTAACATCCAAAGCCAAGGGAAAAAGGACGAGAAGAAAAAAAAGCCCCGAGAGCAAAAAGGCGACGCTTTGAGGTATGCAAAGGAGTTCGCGCGGGAAGTTGCTGCTATAGTTGCGGTCAGAAAAAGAAGATATAGGACTATCCATTTCCATTAATGTTAACAAGGACAAATTGACTTTGACAAGAACAAACCGAAAAAACCGGCGGGTTAGAAACAGACGCAGACACTTTAGCTGTACAAGAATCAACGATAACCGGCCGTGCGCGTAAAACCACATGCAGAGCGATTCCGGACTAGGAGACAATTGACAAAATTGCCGAACCCGCACCGCCTAAGAAGCAGCAATTCGCATGTATAGCGGGAAAAAACAAGACCGCTTATACATAATAATACGGCAATATGATATTATTTTTACCGAGGTCGTTTAACCATGGAGCTTTTGTTGCTCATTCTGTTTGTCTTGGTCGGATTTTTCGCCGGCACATATATACTGGGAACTTTCTTCTCCCTTGTTTTCATGCAGTTGCCGGAGGTCTTCAGATCAAGGGCCAGTGGGAGTTCTGAAGTGCCTGTACAGAGGCTTACGCATCTAATTTTGGAAACCATAGGGTGGTTCCTGCTACTTCTCTCGCTTATATTCCTAGTAAACAAGTACCTTGCCGGCTATCAGAAGCTTTTTCTCTGCGGTATATACGTAGCCTTGGCTTTCCACATAGGAACGCTTCTGAACCTTTACGGAAGACCTTCGTAAAGCGCAAAGAGAAAAACAGGGAGGACCGCGTCGCTTTCTCGTGCTGTGTGAGTATAGACGTGCTCTCAAATTCAACTAATCCAGTTTTTTACTCGAGGCAGGTCGCAAGACCCAAGGGAAAAACCACTGTTTTTACGGGCTAGCGCTTTTTCTGCGCTGAAAAGTTACTATCAATAAACATCTGCCTGGCAGGATCTCCTGGATCCTCCCTGCGTTTGCGGCGCAGATCCTTCGCCGTCTTTTTTTCCAGAACAGGTTTATGAATATATTCAATTTCTATTGTTCTTTTTTTAGAGTTCACGTTTGCAAGTACTACTGTGTCCGAAAGATTCCACGACAGAACCTCGTAAGAGAACATCTTCTCCCGCTCGAAAGCGTCGCCGAGAACATTAGCAAGATCACCGACAAGTTCGCTTTTTGCGAACGCAAAACGGGTCTCATCCTCAAAACTGAATAAGATGGAACTTGACATAAGATTGTCTTTATAAAATTCAAGCCGGGTTTCATGGTCGGGCGGCGGGTCAAGAGCAACTCCGGACAAGGAACCGTCCAGAACAACTTTTCGTAGATCGTTTGAGTACTCGCGATCAGAAATAACCTTGAGTTTGGAAGATTCGATCAGATTAAGTGCGTCTTTTTTAGAAATCCCGAATTCAAAACCGTGAGGAATCCTGAGATTCACTTGGCTTCCCTCAAGAGGAAAGGGAAAGAAGAAGCAAACTGAAAAAATAAGCGTCAGCCAAATTTTCGCGCAATGCATAAGGTTTTCCCGTGATATAAACCGCTTAAACCCGTGGTATACTTTGGAACCTGTGATTCTAACTGTTTTATACAAGCTTGTTAAACGCAGCACGGTGAAACTTTAATGGAAACGATCATAGGAGTAATCGGAGCAGCTAACGCAAGTGAGAAGGAAGAAAGAACTTCGGAAGAGGTCGGAGTTCTTATTGCCAAAGGGGATTGTTTTCTGCTTTGCGGCGGAATGGGAGGAGTTATGGAAGCCGCGTGCCGAGGAGCAAAATCAGCCGGAGGCACCACAATCGGGATCCTCCCCGGACCCGAAGCCTCCTTGGCCAACAGATTCATCGACATACCAATAGTTACAGGGATGGGTGAAGCAAGAAACGTGATAGTAGCAAAGTCAAGCCATTCTATAATCGCCATTGGAGGCAGTTTCGGCACCCTGTCGGAGATATCGTTCGCACTTAAGTCCGGAATTCCCGTTATCGGGCTTGACACCTGGGATGTCTCTGAGGAAATTATCAAATGCGAAACTCCGGAAGAAGCAGTGAGAACAGCCTTTGAGCTATCCTCCCTCAGGAAAAGGGCCTGATGAAAACCTCCCCGAACAAGCAAAAAGAAATGGCACTGGAAGAGATAGGAAGTTACATAAGACGCGTTCCCGATTTCCCGAGTAAGGGAATACTTTTCTACGATATAACCACGCTGATTAAAAACGCCGGAGCTTTTCAAAAATCCGTTGACATGATGGCGGAAATGCTCGCCGGCAAGGAGATAACCTCATTTGTCGCGCCCGAGAGCCGAGGTTTTATCTTCGCTTCCGCCTTATCCTATAAGCTTGGAAAAGAATTGATCCTAGTGAGGAAGCCCGGCAAGTTGCCAAGCGACACCGCAAGCGTTTCATATGACCTTGAGTATGGAAAAGACGTTCTGGAAATTCACAAAGACGCGATAAACGGTAAAAGCAGAGCAGTAATCGTCGATGATCTCCTGGCCACGGGGGGAACAGCGCACAGTACCGGGCGCCTAGTGGAAGAACTAGGCGGAAGCGTCGCCGGGTACCTCTTTCTTGTAGAACTTACGGGACTCAAGGGGGCCGAGGCTCTTTCCCCCCACCCGGTCTGGTCCCTACTTAAAATGCCGGGGTAAAAATTGAAAAAGATACAAGTCAAAGTCAGGTCAAACGAAGATAACTCCTATGAAATCCTGATCGGCCAAGGTCTTCTGAGCCAGATTGCCGGCGATCTGGTCGAGGCATCCATAGCTCATTCCCATGCCCTAGTAACCGATTCAAACGTGGCGGATCTCTATGGAGCAAAACTTCTGAGCGATCTTGGGGAAGTGCTCCCAGAAGTCAGTATGATTGTTTTTCCGGCGGGAGAGCAAAGCAAAACCAGAGAAATCAAGTCCTTCATAGAAGACAAGATGCTCGAATCGGGATTCGGCAGGGATTCTTCGGTCATAGCACTCGGCGGCGGGGTCGTGGGAGATATAGCAGGATTCGTGGCCGCCACTTACATGAGGGGAGTACCCTGCGTTCAGGTGCCGACAAGCCTAGTTGCCTGCGTTGACAGTTCGGTGGGAGGAAAAACTGCTGTAGACACCCCTCACGGAAAAAACCTCATCGGTTCCTTCTATCAACCATGGCGGGTGTATGTGGACACAGACATGCTTAAAACCCTTGAACCGAAGCAACTCGCGGAGGGACTCGCCGAAATAATTAAATACGGTGTAATAAGGAGTGAGGATTTCTTCCAGTACCTAGAAGCAAATATCGAGAAAATCTACGATTTCGACGACGCTACGCTGCTCGAGGTGATAGAGACAAGCTGCAGGATCAAGGCGGAAGTGGTCGAGAAGGACGAAAAGGAGCAGAACCTGCGGAAAATCCTTAATTTCGGGCACACGGTCGGCCACGCAATCGAGCAGTTATCCGACTATACAATCTCCCACGGAGAAGCGATTTCCGCGGGAATGGCAATTGAGGGAGAAATCGCTCTGGGTGAAACAGGGTGGAGCAAAGAAGAACAGGGCAGGCTCACCCTTCTTCTGCAGAGAGCGGGACTTCCTACTGAGCCTCCACGCGGGGTAAACGTGGGGAAAATAATCGATGTCATGAAGATCGACAAGAAAGCCAGAAAAGGCAAGATAGAAATGTCGCTTCCCGAGTGCATAGGCAAGATGAAAGAACATGAGGGAGATTACGGAATAAAGATCGGGGAGCAGACCATAATTTCCGCTTTCAGATCCTGACACGGAAAATGAAGCTAACCGACCCTGCGATGGACATCTCTTTGTTTTCGCTTCCCATCGGCAAAAAAGACATCTTCTGCGACGAAAAACCCCTAATACTTGAGATCGGCTTTGGAGAAGGAGAATTTCTCATAAACGCAGCGCAATGCGACCCAAGCAGAAACTACCTTGGTATCGAGATCAAGAGAGGAAGATTCCGAAAAGCGGTGCGTGCTGCGGAAGAGCTCTCCCTGGAAAACTTAAAATTCCTCCACATTGAAGCTGAGATCGCACTCAGACAGGTCTTCAGAGAAAGAATGTTTGATCTTGTCTTGGTGAACTTCCCCGACCCCTGGCCGAAGAAAAAACATTCAAAACACAGAATGTTCAACCGGGAATTTATAAGCTGCCTGGCAAAAGTGCTTACGAGAAGCGGGAGGACCGTAATAAAGACCGATCAGTTGAGCTACATTGAGCAGATAGTGTCCGAATTCAAAAGAAGTCGCTTGTTCCGTCCCGTGCACCCTCCACCCGGTTTCGTCGAGGCTCGAAGAGGAGAAACAGAAACGAAATTCGAAAAACATTTCAGGGAAGCTTCGCAAGATATATTCAGCGCCGTTTTTCTAAATCTTCCCTAGCAAACAAGCTCAATACGTCGATATGTAAAAACATTATAATTGACATTAAGAATGTTCTATGTATTAAGTTTGTCCGTTCCGCACAAAATATGGAGGTTTTTTAAATGATAGTAGTAATGAAGCAAAAGGCGACCAAGGAAGATATAGACAAGGTCAAATCCGTTATAAAGGAACTTGGCTATTCGCCGCATCCGATCGAGGGAATTCTCAGGACTGTCATCGGAGTGGTCGGAGACGATAGAGGAAAGCCACATGACCTCGACGTTCTCAAACAGCTACAGGGAGTCGAAAAGGTCGTTCCTGTGCTTCAGCCCTACAAGCTAACAAGCAGGGAAGTGAACGATGAAACCTCCGTTTTCAATGTGGAAGGCGTTACAGTAGGGGACAGGAATATCCCAATAATCGCAGGACCGTGCTCGGTTGAAAGCGAAGAACAGATAATGACAATTGCAGCTTCCATAAAAGATTCAGGGGCGTCAATGCTCAGAGGCGGCGCGTTTAAGCCCAGAACTTCTCCCTATTCTTTCCAGGGTCTTGGAAAAGAGGGACTGGAACTTCTCATCAAGGCAAAAGAAGTGACCGGACTGCCCATAGTAACCGAAATAATGAGCCCGGATGATCTTGAACTGGTCGAGGAATACGCGGATGTGCTTCAAATCGGAGCGAGAAATTCCCAAAACTACTCGCTTTTAAGACATGTCGGCAAATCAAAGAAGGCCGTCCTGCTAAAACGGGGGATGTCAACAACCATAAACGAATTCCTCATGTGCGCAGAGTATATACTGTCGGAGGGCAACAGTAACGTAATGCTCTGCGAACGCGGGATAAGGACCTTTGAGACTGCGACCAGAAATACTTTTGACCTGAACGCTATCCCGGTACTCAAGGAAAAGACCCACCTGCCTGTTTTCGCCGACCCTAGCCATGGAACCGGCTACTGGCAGTACGTAATTCCAGTAACCTTAGCCTCAATAGCCGCCGGAGCGGACGGAGTAATTGTCGAGGTTCATAACAACCCGGAGACCGCCGTTAGTGACGGAGCTCAGTCGCTTAAACCGAAAACATTCAAAAACCTGATGGAAAAAGCTGCCCCCGTTGCCGAAGCCATTGGAAGAAGCATTTAGAGATTTCTCGGATCTCATAAGGAAATCAGGACTTTTCTTCCACTGAGAGTCAGTTTTCCCTCGCAGAAAAGCCTTATGGCTTCAGGCAGTATCCTGTATTCCTCAGCATGGATTTTCTCAAGCAGAGTCTCTTCCGTATCTTCCTCCGTAACCGGAACAACGGCCTGAAGAATAATGGGACCCGCGTCAACTTCCTCCCTCACGAAGTGGACTGTGCAACCCGTTTGTTTCACTCCGTAGTCAAGTGCCTGTCTTACTGAATTTGTTCCCGGAAAAGAAGGAAGCAGGGAAGGATGAATGTTGATGATACGGTTCGCGAAACGGCCTAAGAAATAAGGAGTAAGTATCCTCATAAACCCGGCAAGTACGACAAGGCCTATGTCATATCTGTCGATTTTCGCGACTATCTGTCTTTCGAACTCTTCCCTTGATTCAAAATCCCTGCCTTTTACGAGCTCCACGGGAATGCCGTGTTTCCTAGCCCTCTCAATCGCCATGACTCCAAGAGTATCACAGACAACCACGGCTATATTTGCGGATTCTATGCCGGAATCTATTACCGCCTGAAGATTTGTTCCGCTTCCGGAAACAAACACGGCAACGTTGGTCTTTGACATCGCAGGCACCGGAAACTTGAGAAAGCAAGGGAAGAAAAAAAGGGCAGCCACCTACTTTCCCACTCCTGAAAGGAGCAGTATCATCGGCCTATAAGGACTTAACTTCCGGGTTCGGGATGGGACCGGGTGCTTCCCCTTCAGCATAGCCACCCTAGAAAGAAGAAATTACCACTGAAAAAAATAATGTCAAGCTAAAATATCAGTCAGTATTAAAACCCCGTATTGGAAGAGCTCTTCCGAACCTTTTGAGCTTCTTAATGGCCTTTACCTCGATCTGCCTTATTCTCTCGCGGGTAACGTTCAATTTTTTCCCTATTTCTTCAAGGGTGTATTCCTTGTCCTCATCTATACCAAAACGCATTTTAACGACTCCTTCCTCCCCGTTACTGAGGTTGGTGCAGAGCGCGTTGCGCATGATCCGGTTCAATTCTTTGGTTTCGAGCATGTCAAGCGGAGAAGTGGAAGCCGGGTCCGAGATAATATCCATCAGCCTGCAATCGTCCTCGCCAATCGGGGACTCCAGGGAAATCGGGTCACGCGACACCTTCATGATCTTCAAGACCTTATCAAGAGGTATGTCCATTGCCTCGGCTATCTCTTCCGGCCTGGGTTCCCTCCCTAATTTCTGCATCAGGGATCTAGAGATCTTGTTCAGCCTGTTTATATTTTCGGTCATGTGAACGGGAATCCTTATAAGACTTCCCTGATCGGCTATTGCACGTGTAATTGCTTGCTTTATCCACCATGTGGCGCAGGTTGAAAATTTGTATCCCATTCCATGTTCGAACTTTTCAACCGCTTTCATCAACCCCATATTGCCTTCTTGAACCAGGTCGAGAAACGGCAACCCTCTGTTAACGTATTTTCTCGCTATACTGACTACGAGCCTGAGGTTGCACTCGATAAGTGTTTTTCTGGCTTTCTTAGTAGCCTTCTTTGCTCTTTCAAACCTTCTAAGCACCTTTTTAAGAGAAGCGATTTCCTCCTCGGAATATTCAGATTTCGAACCATTGCCAATCGAATCGTCTGAACCATCCATCATGCAGTCACAATCCCCGCCCTCAATCCTGTCCACATATTCGACGGCCAGGTTGTATATCCTGTTGGCCTGCGTAGAGGAGAAATCGATTTCGTCAAGAAGTTCTACGGTCCGTTCGTTATTCTTTCTGATTCGTTTAGAGATCTTGGCTCTTTCGGTATTTGAAAGAGTTGAAGTATCAAGTTTTTTTCTCAGTTCTTCGGTCTCAGCAAAAAGTTCTCTGATTGGAAGAAAGTTCCTCGCGGAATTTCTATATGTTTCGCCGTCAGCGGGGAATTCTACGTCCTCGCCTTGGTAGCCTGCACCGAGTGCCCCTTCTTTTATCTCTTCTTCGAGCTTGAGAACCTTTTTCATCATGAAGGGGTTCTCTATTATCATTCTTGCGATTATTTTTTTGCCTTTTTCAATCTGTCTTGCTATCTCAACCTCTTCCTCCTTGGAAAGGAGGGAGTGCTGCGCAATAGCGAGAATGTACGATCTTATAGGGTCTTGGTCGGAATCATTGCTCTTTACGTGTTTGAGCTTGTCTTCCGCTCGAGAATCAGACGGGGCATTTTGAAAACTCTGTGAGGACTCAGAGAATTCCCCTTCGTCCTGCCCGTCGATTTCGCTCCTCAACCCGTTAGTCTCGTCGTTTGGATTCAACTTGCAGTTCCTCTTATGGTCTTTTCCATACTCACCAGATCCCTGTATTGCTCAACAAGTTTTCTTTCAAGGGTTTTATCAGAAGAATCACGCTGCTTGCGGATTCTTTCTATTACTTCATTACGCTTAAAAGCTATATTTCTCAGTTCAAGCTCCTTCACGCAATCGTTTAGTATTTTCTCCGAAGTCGTGTCGTCTATCAAATCATCCGAAGAAAAAATTAACTCGCTCAGCAGTTGCTGCATCTCGATTTTCTCAAAAGAACTCATCAGGGAGGAAACTTCGGTAAACTCCCCTTCACCCACACGCTTGAGAATAACCTTTAAATCGCCATTTTCAAAATCCCTACCAATATTCTCAATCTTTTCGGCGCTCATCAGGTGGGGGAATTTAAGCAGTATCCTCACAATTTCTCTCTCATGAATGCTTTTTTCCGGAATCAAGGTCGTCGGTGCAAGCGACCCGCGGTTTCTTCCCGGATTCGAGGTTTTTACCAGAGAGAGAAACTCAGACTCCCTTATCCCGAAAAGCCCCGTTGCCTTGGAAACAGCTTCAGCTCTTCGGACCGGGTCTTTTATTTTTGAAACCAAGTCCACAAGAAATTTTATCGACTCTCCGGAAGACATTTTCTTTTCCCTGTACCTTGCAAAAGTGTCGTCAATAATAAAATCCGAGACATCAACGGCGGCCGCGATCAGCTCGGCGAGGCTCTCAGGCCCATGCTCCTCCAGATAATCATCGGGGTCGAGGCCATCGGGAATACGGCAAATACTTGAAGAAATCCCCTGCTCAAGAAGAATCTCTCCGGCCCGGACGGCGGAACGTATCCCAGCGGTATCACCGTCGTAGACAATCACCACCTCCTCGCAGAAACGTCGCAGAAATCTGGCGTGCTCATTCGTAAAGGCCGTTCCCAAGGTGGCAACCACGTTGCGTATTCCATTTGCGTAGAGCTTTATGAAATCCATGTAGCCTTCAACCAAAACGGCTTTCCGTTTTCTTCCGATTTCACTTTTCGAGTGGTAGAGTCCGTAGAGAACGCTCCTTTTGTCGAAAACAGGGGATTCAGGGGAATTCATGTATTTCGGCTGTTTGGATTCGTCTTCGCTCAGAGTTCTGCCGCCAAAACCGCAAATTCGTCCTGTTATCTCGTTTATGGGGAAAATAATTCTGTTTCGGAACCGATCGTAGTGACCGCTTCCGCTCTCCCTCGCAACAACAAGACCAAGCTCTTCGAGTTCCTTGACACCGATATTGTTTTTTGAAGCGAATTTCACAGCGGCATCCCATCTGTCGGGGGCAAAACCGAGCTTGAATTCCTCGATTATCTCCGAGCTGATTCCCCTTGATTCTAGGTACTCTCTAGCCCACGCGGAGTTTTTTGCTGAACTGCGGAGGTTCTTGCTGTAAAACGAACAGACAAGAGAATTTATCTCAAAAAACCTGGCCGAAGTGGCCTCTTTTTTCTTCTCACTTCTGGTGCGCGGACGCGGAGCCGGGAGCCTGACTCCGGCTTTCTGCGCAAGTTCCTTTAAGGCTTCGCGGAAACCTATATTGCTGTATCTCATCAGGAAGCCAAATACATCTCCTCCGGCTCCGCAGCTGAAGCAATGGAAAAAACCCTTCTCATCATTTACGTGCATGGAAGGGTTGTTGTCGTCGTGGAACGGGCAGAGCCCGATATGGTTCTTTCCAGATTTTTTAAGGGAAACAAAGCCCTGTATGACGTCTACTATGCTGAGCTTTGCCTTTATATCCGCTATCGCTGATGTGAAAGAAGAGTTCTTCATTCAAAGCGGCTTAATCGGGGGGGGGCCTTCAGAAATAACTTCCGATGAAAACCGTCAAACTGAGACGGTTTATCTTCTTTTCCTGCTTGAACTGCGTTTTTTGGCGGCAAACAGCTTCTTTTTTTTCTTTTCGCTCGGTTTTTCGTAGTATTCTCTCTTCCTTACTTCAGAAAGAACCCCACCCTTTTCAACCTGTTTCTTAAACCTTTTTAAAGCGCTGTCAATGCTTTCGCTGCTACCTACTGTTATTCCTGGCAAAAAATCAAAACCTCCATCCTCATGGGGGTGAAAATCCTAAAGGATAAAAAAAAGGTTGTCAAATCACCCGCCGGTCGCTCTTTCCCGCCGACTATTTCGATTGTTTTTCCAGAAGCGGGAATTTTCCAACCATCTCACGGTTCTTTCTTATCTCTTCCTCGATTCTGCGGGCGTTTCCCTTCTCGAATTCATGGTCGTAGGGCTCCTGGGAAACCCTCTGCTCTTCCAGTCTGCTGTTCCAGGAATCCCGCCTGTTTCTGATTTCATCCACAAGTCCCATGACAATCCTCTTTTAGGTGATTTCTCCGCAACCGTTTCAGTTCAAAGCGGCTGTCGATATTTTCATAAATTCAACCTTTTTCTCAATCTTGGGCATATACTCCTCAAGAGCATCTATTGTCTGCGGGTAGGGATGGCCTATACCTACAGCTATGCCTTTTTTCTCAGCAATCCTTACCAAGCGGTCAAGCTGCTGCATAGTATACTCCTTGCCCCGCTCGCTCTGGTCAATAAAAACATCCCTTTTAAGCACCTTTACTCCAAGCCGCCTCGCTACGCTGTATCCGCGGGAGTTGGGGGTCGTAAGGCTGTCAACAAAGTAAAGACCCCTAGCCTTCAGTTCCCGCATTATTGTTTTTACCGGCTCTTCATTCTCCATGAACTTAGAGCCCATATGGTTGTTGACTCCGACTATGTTGGGGACGGCCATGATGTTTCTTCTTAGCTCCTCCCTCATCTGGTCCATCGAGAAGCCGAGCAGCAAAACTCCTTCTCCAGCGTCATCGGCCGTATAACCGGAGGCATACTTGGGTTCCATGGGGAGGTGGAGAATCACGTCCTTTCCCCCGCGGTAAGCAGCGCGTGCAACGTACAGGGAATGGGAAAGATGCGGAAGCACGGCTAAGTTAAGCGGTTGTTTGATCCTGAGTATTCTGTCAATCGACTCCTTGTCATAGCCCAAGTCATCTATTATGAGGACAACTCCCGGACGCCGGGGCTCTTTCTCCGCAATCTTATCCGTCGCAGTAGGCGTAGCCTCCCGGTGTGACCATCCGTCAAAAAATCTTTCGATATACTTGAGGCCGAAAATCGAAAAGGCGAAAAAGAAAACCAGAGCCAGAACTGCGTGGGTAAGTCTTGCCGTGCGTTTTTTATCGCCGGTTTTTGCCGTAGACTGTCTTTTTCTCGTTCGCTTCTTCTGACTCAAGCTCCTATCTCCTCACATGTGCTTTACAGTTTCCAACGCCCTTGCAAGCTGCGGGTCCGAGGGGGCATCCTTGTCGCCGCTTTCAACAAAAATATCAGGTTCTATGCCCTTGTCATCTATCAGAACCCCCTTGGGGGTGAAAAGCCTCGCCGTGGTTATCTTCACTCCCGTTTCCCCCGAAAGTTCTATTACGGACTGAACTGAACCCTTGCCGAATGTTCTCGTACCGACTATCTTAGCCCTGCCGCTGTCTTTAAGTGCTCCGGCAAGAACTTCGGAAGCACTCGCACTCCCCCGGTTTACGATTACGGCAACGTGATTGGTCGGTATATCCATGCCCTCCCTGGCGAAATACTCCTTCGAAGTCAGTTCAGACCTTCCCTTCACGTTCAGGATAAGCCCTTTATCCAGAAACATGTCGCTAAGCGCAAGCGCCTGTTCAAGCAATCCTCCGGGGTTGTTCCTGAGGTCAAGCACAAGTCCTCCGAGCTTCGCACCGTTTTCCTCCTCAAGCCCCTTGTAAGAACTGAGAAACTCATCCGCAGAATCCCTGTGGAACTGCGATAGCTTTATATAACCTATATCTTTTTCGATCAACCTGGACTCGACACTCCTAAGTTTCACTATCCGTCTTGTGATGGTGAACTTATGGGTTTCCTCGGTTCCATCTCTTCTGACAACGATATCAACTTTAGTTCCTTCTCTGCCCCTTATGCGGTCCAGAGCGTCAACTATGTTGGTCTTCTCGGTACTTTCTCCATCTATAGAGATGATCACGTCTCCCGATTTCACGCCGGCTTCCTGCGCAGGACTTCCTTCAATCGGAGATATCACGGTCAAAAACCCGTCGCGCACCGTAATCTCGATTCCTATGCCCTCAAATTCCCCCATAGTTCCTATCTCAAGGTTCCTCAAGCCCTCGGATGAAAGGTAAACCGAGTAGGGATCAAGGGAATCGAACATGCCTCTTATGGCGCTTTGGGTCAGTTGCTCGGAGGAAACCTCTTCCACATAGTTTTTCTCTATAAGGTTCAGGGCCTTTGCAAAGTCGGAAAGGCCTCTGTACGTATCTTCTTTTGCGAGAAGTGGGGTTGAAAAAAGAGAAGCCGGAATTAACGCGTATACTATGAAAAAAAAGCGGAACTTTGTCATTGAGACCTACGTTTCCTGTAGTTTACCTGAAAGGATTTTTTTTTGGACTAAGCAAGTAAAGCAGGATTTTCGCCCTTGATGAAAAAGGGGAAATAAGATAGGTTTACGGTAGATCGGTTTACTTATATGTCCACACTTTTTACTGGAATAATATCAGGATTTGTCAAAAGTTGCGTTTCCGACCTTCCCGAAGCATCCCGGGAGTGGGTTCCGCTGAAAAGAGCCCTTTTCTACCTGGGGGCACTTCTCATATACCCGGTCGCCCTGATCGTGGCCATGGTGGTAATTGCTACGGTCGTTCTGATCGCATATCCCGTTTCTTACATCTATCGGGCGGCGAGCTGAAGCGACGGTTGTCAGCGAAGTTCTCAAACAATGTCTCGTAATGCAGAAAAACCGTAACATTTCCACACCGGGTCCTATCCCCAGACACGTTGTCATAATAATGGACGGCAACGGAAGATGGGCGAAGCGAAAGAATCTCGACAGGATGATCGGTCACAGGGAAGGAATAAAATCTGCAAGATCGGTGGTCCGTGCCGCGCGGGAGATCGGGATAGAATATTTAACTCTTTACGCATTCTCCGCCCAGAACTGGAAGAGGCCGGGGGAAGAGGTTTTCGCCCTAATGGATCTTTTAAGGCAGTACCTCTCAAATGAAGGCGAGAAGCTGCTTGCGCAGAACACCAGGCTAAATGCGATCGGGAATCTCTCGAACCTTCCCAAAGACATACGTGAGCTTCTCGGGCGCGTGATGAAAATGACGGAGAAATGCGACTCCCTGACGATAACCCTGGCTCTTAGCTACGGGGGCAGGGAGGAGATAATCAACGCCGTGAACAGCATAATCGAGGAGGGAAAGAAAAAACCGATTTCCGAGAAAGACTTTCAGGAATATCTCTATACCTCCGGCCTGCCTGAACCGGATCTGCTCATAAGAACCGGGGGAGAAATGCGACTTTCGAACTTTCTGCTGTGGCAACTGGCCTATGCCGAAATATACGTCACGAAGACACTCTGGCCGAATTTCAGAAGAAGGCATCTGCTAAAGGCCATCGCCAATTACCGTAACAGGGAAAGAAGGTTCGGACTGACAGGAGAGCAGATACGGGAGAAAGGGCGCTAGATTGAAAAAAATCTCCATACTCGGATCAACCGGCTCGATCGGGTCGCAGACCCTTGAAATAGTACGAAGATTTCCCGAAAGATTCGAGGTAACGGGCCTTTGTGCGGGAAAAAACATTGATCTTCTTGCAGAACAGATAACAGAATTCGCCCCGAAGATCGTATCGGTTACCCGAAAGGACGACTCGGAACGACTCAGGGAAATCGCCGGTCCGAAAACACAGATATATTACGGAGACGAGGGAAATATCGCAGTTGCTACGGAAGGCGATTGCGATCTGGTTATATCCTCCATGGTAGGTTTCCCAGGGCTTCTGCCTACACTGTCTGCAATACGGGCCGGAAGAAACGTTGGGATAGCAAACAAAGAATCTCTTGTGGTCGCAGGAGGACTTCTTATTTCCGAGGCAAAAAACCAGGACGTTACCCTCCTCCCCGTGGACAGCGAGCATAGCGCCGTTTTCCAGACGCTTCTTGAAAAGGACCGCGAATTTCTTAAACGGATCATTATAACGGCATCGGGTGGGCCGTTTCGCAAAACCCCGAAAAAAGACCTGGAAAAGGTTACGGTCGCCGACGCCCTCTGCCACCCCACATGGAAAATGGGAGAGAAAATAACCATAGATTCGGCGACGCTGATGAACAAGGGGTTTGAAATTATAGAGGCGAGGTGGTTTTTTGACATGCCCGCCGAAAAAATATCAATTTGGGTACACCCCCAGAGCATCGTGCATTCAATCCTTGAATATGTTGACGGCTCGTTCATAACCCATCTTTCCGCCTCCGACATGAAAATACCGATAGCCCAAGCACTCTCCTATCCCGAAAGACTCGATCTAGGGTGCCCCGACGCCTCGCCGGACGACCTCTCGGACATCACGTTTGAGAAGCTGGACACAGATAAATTCGAGGCTCCCGCGATCGCAATTGAATGTCTCAGAATGGGCGGCACCTATCCAACCGTGCTAAACGCCGCGAACGAAGTGGCAGTAACGGCATTTCTTGACGAGACAATAAAATTCACCGATATAATCCCGATAGTCAGGGAAACTCTCGAGCGTCACGACAAACTTGACTCGGGATGTCTTGACAATATATTAGAGGCGGACAGGTGGTCTAGGAGCACCGCCGGTTCTATAATGGAGAGCCTTCTTTCTTAGTGATGACTACTATTCTGGCTTTTATTTTCGTAATAGGAATTCTGGTCTTTTTTCATGAGCTGGGGCATTTTCTGCTCGCGAAAAGAAGCAATATCAGGGTCGAGAAGTTTTCTCTAGGTTTCGGCCCGAAACTCGTTTCTTTTGTAAGAGGCGAAACGGAATACCTGATTTCGGCCCTTCCCCTCGGCGGATACGTGAAGATGTACGGTGAGGGCAAGGAAGATAACGTAATTGTCGAAAGCGTTGCAGACACTGAGTCGCCACTTGCCTCAGGGGACAGAATTACCGGGATAAAAGGATTCAGTCTTGAGCAGTATGGAAGCTGGGAAAAGCTTCTCTATGCGCTAAAGTCAGACCCGCACCAGGAAAAAGAACTTGAAGTTGAAAGAGATGGGAAAGTCTACACTCTCACCGTCAGCGGTTCGGCCCTTTACAATATAGAGGCTTACTACGAAAAGGACTACCACAGGGGGTTTTCCGGCAAGTCTCTTACAGACAGATTCCTGGTGGTCATAGCTGGGCCCGCTATGAATTTCATAATTCCTTTTTTCTTCATGCCCCTTGTGTTCATGTTCGGCATAAGTGTCTCAGGTTATCTGGAAGATCCTCCTGACATAACTTACGTAAGAAAAGACTCTCCTGCCCATCTCTCGGGATTCGCCGCGGGTGACAGGATACTCAGCATAAACGGAAAAGAGGTCAAAGACTGGAAAGATGTGAACGTGGCTGTTCACTCAAATCCCGACTCGCTGCTTGAATTCAAGGTGAGAACCGGAAGCGAAACCAGGACTCTCACCCTTTTCGCCGAAGCCGGTTCCGATGGCAGGGTAGAAACCGGATTCGCAAGGCCCATAGAGGCAACCATAGCAGAGGTGGCTGAGGATCGCCCCGCCTGGAGAGCGGGGATACGTCCGGGAGACAGCATCGAGGCGATAGACGGCGTAGAGGTTACGGACTGGAACCATATGTCGGACATAATAGCCGAAAGCAGGGGCAAAGAACTTGATTTCACGATTGAACGTGGGGAAGAGAAAATGCATTTTCGCCTGGCGGCGGAAATGCAAGAAGACATCGAACGCTACATAATCGGCATCACCCCAACCACAGACAGGGTGCTTAAAAAATACGGTTTCTTTGAATCAATTAACAGGGGAATAGCTGAAGCGGCGCGTATGACAGTTGAGATCACCATGCTTTTCTTCGGCTTCCTGTTCAAGCTCGTAACAGGAAAAATAGCGCTCGCAACAGCAGGAAAAACGGTAGCGGGACCACTCCTTATAGCAAAGGTGTCGGGAGACGTAGCTCAAAGCGGCATATCGAACCTCCTCCAGTTCACCTCGCTTATAAGCATAAACCTCGCGCTTATAAACCTTCTCCCCATACCGATGCTCGACGGAGGACACCTGCTTTACCTGGCGATTGAGAAAATAAAGAGAAAGCCGCTTAGCATAAAGACCCTCGAGATAACCCAGCGAATCGGGTTTTCCTTTCTTATTTTCATCATGGCGGCGGCGCTGTATAACGACATTCTAAGGATGCGCGAAGACATATTCTCGCAGTTCGGCAGAATTTTAGACCTTTTCCGGTAAAATTACCTAGGAACAAGCCGATGGCCATTGAGAAGGACAGCGAAGAAATACTCAAGATCAACAACCTTTTTTACGAGGCCTTGGGAACCAGAAATCTAGAGCTGATGGGAGAGGTCTGGGTAAAGGACTCAAGATCCGGCTGCGTCCACCCGGGATGGACAGCTCTTCGCAACTGGGAAGCCATAAGGCAGAGCTGGGAAAGTGTTTTTGATCCCCAAGATCAGGTTGACATCAGCATTTCTAACGTGACCGTGGATATAAGCGACAACATCGCCTGGGTCACCTGCCTGCAGGAGATGGTATACATAAAAAGGGATCCGGTCATGTTTAATCTCTCTCAGTCAACCAACATATTCGAGAAGCAAAATGGCAGGTGGCTTATGGTCTTCCATCATGCTTCACCAATTCCCGTAGGTGGTTACGAACCGGATAAAAAAACCATACAGTAGCCGGAACTTCAGGAAGTCTCTTCCTTCTGACTCATTCGCTCAAGATAGACCGAGGCACCCATCTTTTCAAGTCGCGCTGCCTTTTTCCTTACTTCGGAAGAAAGCTTCTTTTTGTACTCTGCTACTGCGCGTGAAAGTTCCAGATCGGCAACGGAAAGAATTTCAACGGCAAGGATGCCGGCGTTTTTCGCCCCGCCGAGGGCAACCGTGGCGACCGGGACGCCTGAAGGCATCTGCAGGATGGAAAGCACAGAGTCCCATCCATCAATCGAGTTTGAGGATTTTATCGGAACCCCTATGATCGGAAGGGGAGAAACGGAGGCCACCATTCCCGGAAGATGCGCCGCACCCCCTGCCCCGGCTATTATGACCTTAACTCCTCTTTTGTGAGCTTTTTTTGAAAAATCCACAAGCCGCTCCGGAGTTCTGTGTGCCGAGACTATGGTAACTTCATGCCCTACGCCGAATTGTTCCAGAACCTCAACCGCTTCCGCCATGACTGGAAGATCCGAGTCAGAACCCATGATAACGCTTACTAAAATAGGTTTCATGCTATCGCCCTCAGATTGCTCATTATGAATCTCGCTTTCTCAAGCGCGCCTGAAATATCATCGTCAAGCACGGTGACATGTCCCATCTTTCTGTAAGGCTTGGTAAGGGTCTTACCGTATATGTGGAACTTGGCTCCTTCAACGCCCATGCATCCACGAAGTCCCTCGTACCTTACCTCGCCCTCGAAACCCGGCTGCCCGAGAATGTTAATCATAACAGAAGGAGTTTTTATTTCAGTATCGCCCGGGGGAAGATCAAGAATCGATCTCAGACACTGCTCATACTGCGAGGTGCGAGCCGCGTCAATCGTGTGATGCCCGCTGTTATGCGGTCTCGGAGCGGATTCGTTTATAAGTATCTCTCCTTTTTTGGAAACAAACATCTCAACCGCAAGTATCCCGCACATGTCAAAAGACCTTATCGTGCGCTCGGCAAGTTCACATGCCTGAGCGGACATTTTGTCGTCAAGCTCGCAGGGACTTATCAGGAATTCAACTATGTTTGCATTGCTGTTAAACAGCATTTCTACCGGAGGAAACCATTTCGTTTCTCCGGTGGAATTACGCGAGACTATAACGGAAATCTCCTTCTCCACATCAACGAGGTCTTCAATGACGGATTCTCCTTCTAAAAGATCGTCGAGCTGTTCCTTTTTTCTAACGACATAAACTCCTCTTCCGTCATAACCCGTCCTTGAAAGTTTCTGGACGAAAGGAATTTTTATCTCACCGGACCCTACGGCCGCAACTATAGCCTCTTTCCCGGGAAAGACCGAAAAATCGGCTGTGGGGAGCCCCTTTGAAACATAGAACTCCTTCTGCTTCGCCTTGTCCTGTATGAGTTCAAGCGCGTGGGGTTCAGGCCTTATGATGACTCCTTCTTCCCGCAGCCGAAAAAGCGCCTGCAGGTTTACGTGCTCAATCTCTATTGTCAGGATGTCAACATTTCTGCCAAACTCGTAGACATCCTCGTAATTCCTGAAATCTCCATGGGTAAACCCGGTGCACACGGACGCCGTCGGACAATCGGCGGAAGGATCGAGCACATAGGTGCGGAGGTTCCAGTTGCTCGCAACCAGACAGAGCATTTTCCCGAGCTGACCGCCTCCGAGAATTCCCAGTTTTACATGTTCAAAATCCATGGCCATTATACGCCAGAAGCTACAAATCAATAATTGAGAGCAGTTCCATCGGAGTTTCTATAAGATGTTCGGCTCCGTTTTCACGAAGCTCGTCTCCCGTTCGGAAACCCCAGAGAACTCCCACCGGAAGCATACCCGCCCCAACTGCAGTAAGCATATCCACCCCCGAGTCTCCAAGATAAACCATCTGTGACGAGTCAATTCCGAGTTCCCTTGATATCCGCAGCGCTCCCGAGGGATCCGGTTTTCTCGGAATTTCATCCCTCTGCCCTATGACCACCTCGAAATTCCAGTCGGCAAGCAGATCCTCCACGTATTTTTCGGTAAACACGTGCGGCTTGTTGGTAAGAATCGCCTTTTTCAGACCTCTTTCGGAAAGCTCGTTCAGAAGATCCGGTATACCGTCATAAAGAGTGGTTTTTACGTTAAAGGCACGGCTGTAGATGCTGTTGAAATCGGTAAGGCATTTTTCAACGACAGCATCATTGTTTCTTTTGTCCTCGGGGAGGGCTCTTGACACCATAACCTTCGGACCCTTTCCTATAAAGTACTTGTAGCACCCGGTCGCGCGCGGCGGAAATCCGTTTATTCCGAGTGCCTGATTCACGGCATCAGCAAGATCCTCAAGAGAGTCAATCAGGGTTCCGTCAAGGTCAAATACAACTGCTCCGTAGCTCATAATCTTGGGGAATTATATCTTATGTAAGTCCTTGCTACAAAACGGACCGCGGTAGATGCGAAACTTCCGCAGTCTGTTAAAATTGAACTGCTTGAATTCACAAAAGGGTTACTCAAGTTCAAGGATCTTGGTATAAGCAATTGTCAATAACAGTAATCGGCGCAGGGCTCGCAGGGGTTGAAGCCGCAAATCAGATCTCAAAGTTTGGAGTAAGGGTAACTCTCTATGAAATGAGGCCGCGGAGGAAAACCGCCGCGCACAGAACTTCGGATCTCGCGGAGCTTGTGTGCAGCAATTCTCTCAAATCGGCATCCATGGAGAACGCCTCAGGAATACTTAAAGAGGAAATGAGGCGCCTCGGCTCACTCGTGATCGAGGCAGCCGAGGCCTCAAAGGTTCCCGCGGGAAAAGCTCTCGCGGTCGACAGGGAAATGTTCTCGGATTACATAACGCGGAAAATCCAGGGCAACGAACTTATAGACCTGAAAAGGGAAGAGGTAACGAAAATACCCGAAAACGGGACCGTGGTCGTGGCCACCGGTCCTCTTACCTCGGATGCACTTTGCGCGGAGATTTCCTCGCTCACGGAATCCGAATATCTTTACTTCTACGACGCCATCTCGCCGATAATCGACGCAGATACAATCGACCGCTCGAAAATCTTCAGGGGATCAAGATACGGCCACGGAGACTCTGAGGAGGGAGATTATCTCAACTGTCCGCTCTCTGAGGATCAGTACTACGAGCTTGTTGACGACCTGATCCGCGGAGAAAAAGTGGAGACTAGGGAATTTGAGAAAGCACTCTACTTCCAAAGCTGCATGCCGGTTGAGGTCATATGCGAGAGAGGAAGAGATACTCTTCGGTTCGGCCCCCTAAAACCCGTCGGCCTAATTGATCCGAGAACCGGGAAAACCCCCTTTGCAGTTCTGCAACTAAGAACGGAGAACAGCGAGGAAACGATGTACAACATGGTGGGGTTTCAGACAAAGCTCAGATACCCTCAGCAAAGAACCGTTTTCAGGAAGATCCCGGGGCTTGAAAGGGCGGAGTTTCTAAGATACGGAAGCGTGCACAGAAACACGTACATAGATTCCCCGAGACTCCTTGAGAAAGACCTTTCCCTGAGTTCCCGTCCGGGCGTCTTTTTCGCCGGGCAGATCACGGGAGTTGAAGGATACGTCGAGTCCGCAACAACCGGAATCGTCTGCGGAATAAACGCCTCGAGAAAAGCGCTTGGGCTCGCACCTGCCCACGTCCCAAGGGAAACATCCATAGGTTCCCTGCTTGAGTACATCTCAACCCCAGGAAAAAGCGGATTTCAGCCGATGAACATAAACTTCGGGCTTTTCCCCAAGGTTGAGGGAAAAATGGGGAAAGAAAAAAAGCGTAGGATTATCGCTCAAAGAGCTATAGAAAGCATGAGTGCGTACGACCCTTTTTACCGGGTGTCCGCTTTTCGCTGAAACCATAGAGCTTGCCCTATAGCCCAGAAACAGGTAAGAATATGGGCTATAGGAGGTGTTTTTATAGCTCATGAAATGGGTATGGCAACATTCTAACTGGCCGGACTTCACATGGGATCGGTCTGTTCTGGCACCTTTCGAAGAGCGTTTCCTGCATGAGTCAGGTCGCAGGATCGGCGCTTGGCGCCAGCTCACCCATGAAGATCAGTCCGAACTGCGAGTTAAATGGCTGAGCGGCGAGGCGGTCGAAACATCCGCAATTGAAGGTGAGATTCTCGACCGGGAATCAGTGCAATCCTCCATCCGACGACGATTTGGATTAACCGCCAGCCGGAAAACCGCTTCACCCGAGGAAGAGGGAGTAGCTGAAATGATGGTAGCGCTCTACCATGAGTTTGACCGCCCGCTTGACCACGAAACGCTGTGGCGCTGGCACCGGATGCTTATGCGAGACCGTCCTCATCTGGAGGTTGTCGGCGGCTATCGTCGCCACCCCGAAGCTATGCAGGTCGTTTCCGGGCCGGATTATAACCCCAAGATTCACTATGAAGCACCACCTTCGGAGCGGATGACAGAGGAGATGGAACGTTTCATAGAGTGGTACGATCAGATTGCCTCAATCGGAAGCAGGATGTCCTCTCTGGCATGGGCCGGGACGGCACATCTGTACTTTGTACGTATTCACCCCTTCGAGGACGGAAACGGTCGCATAGCCCGTGCTTTGGCGGAAAAAGCCCTCGCCCAGTCACTCGGCGAACCAAGTTTAATTGCGCTTTCCCGCACCATCGCCCGAAGGCGCAAGGGCTACTATGCTATTCTGGATGAGAGTGGCAGATCGCTTGATATCACCAACTGGCTTGTGTGGTTTGCGGATACAGTGCTTGACGCCCAGACCTGGAGCGAACGCCGTCTGATCCGGTCAATTCAGCAAACACGGTTATTCGATCGGCTCCATGGTTCGTTAAACCCGCGACAGGAAAAAATCCTTCTACGGCTCTTCGATGCTGAACCGGATGGTTTTGAGGGCAGTCTCAGCGCACAAAATTATCAAAGAATAACTGGGGCAACGGCTTCGACGGCGACGCGCGATCTAGCTAATATGGTCGCCATGGGCGCACTAAACAGAACCGGGCAGCGACGCCACACACGGTACTGGCTCAAACTGCCTTCCTTTGAGGAATCGGACCGTTATAAAACAACTGGTCAACAAACAACCTCATAACAAGCATGCCCGCGGGTAAAGCCCTTACAAACGTGCCGGCATATTTGATTCTTCTATTTTAATGGTAGTATTTTGCCGGTCATGACATATCAGGAACTTATTTTGGCTCTTCAGGATTACTGGTCATCCAAGGGATGTCTGGTGGTCCAGCCCTACGACATAGAAAAAGGCGCCGGAACTTTTCACCCGGCCACATTCCTGCGTTGCCTCGGTCCCGAGCCTTGGCACGTGGCATATGTCGAACCTTCAAGGAGACCGACCGACGGAAGATACGGAGATAATCCCAACAGGCTTCAGCACTACTATCAGTTCCAAGTGATAATAAAGCCTTCTCCCGATGATATCCAAGAACTTTTCCTCGACAGTCTGAAGTCATTCGGAATAAACCCGCTTGAGCACGATATAAGGTTCGTTGAGGATGACTGGGAATCCCCGACGCTCGGAGCGTGGGGACTTGGTTGGGAGGTTTGGCTTGACGGTATGGAAATAACCCAGTTCACATATTTTCAGCAGGCGGGCGGAATAGATCTTGATCCGATATCGGCCGAGATAACATACGGAACCGAAAGAATAGCGATGTACCTGCAGGAAGTCGAAAGCGTTTACGATCTTGAATGGACAAAGGGAATAACGTATGGAGAGATTCATCATCAGAGCGAAGTCCAGTTCTCAAAGTACAACTTCGAGGAATCCGATCCCGCGATGCTAAGCGACCTGTTTAACATGTACGAGCAGGAATGCAGATCACTTATCGAAAAGGAGCTTCCCCTCCCCGCTTACGAATACTGTCTTAAAAGTTCGCACACCTTCAACCTGCTTGACGCGAGAGGGGCGATTGGGGTAGCCGAGCGGGCCTCATACATAGCGAGGGTAAGGGCGCTTGCGAATCTGTGCGCAACTTCGTATCTGCAGACCAGAGAAAACCTGGGATTCCCCCTCCTGAAAAACAACCCATGGAAAAAGAACTGATACTCGAAATCGGAACGGAGGAAATACCTGCTCTCTTCCTTGAAAAAGCCCGGGAGGATCTGGGCAATATTCTAAGCGGAGAACTCCGCGACAAGGGTATTGAATTCGAGGAAATGGAAATCTTCTATACCCCGAGAAGACTTTCGGCAAGGGTAAGCGGACTTGAGAGAAAGCAGAGAGACCGCACGACCGAAAACTTCGGGCCGCCCAAGCGCATAGCGTTTGACGAAGACGGAAAGCCCACCAAGGCCGCTGCGGGTTTCGCCAGATCCCAGAAAGTCGATGTTGAGGAACTCGTCATCGCAAAAAGGGATAACGGAGAATTCCTCTGCGTAAGGAAGACGGTAAAAGGAAAAAAAACTTCATCCGTTCTAAAAGAGATTCTTCCGGGAGTGATCTCATCGGTCCCCTTCCGGAAATCAATGAGATGGGGCGACGGAAAACTGGCCTTCGCAAGACCTATAAGATGGATAGCGGCGCTCTACGATGGCAAGCCAGTAAAATTCAGCGTTGAGAACATCAAAAGTTCTGACCGAAGCTTCGGTCACAGGTTCACTTCCCCGAAACCGTTTCGAGTGACATCCTGGGCCAATTACCTGAAAACACTTGAGAAAAACAACGTAGTAGCGGACCCGGAGAAAAGAAAGAAAATCATAAGAAGGGACACAGAGGCGGCGGCCAAAAAGATAGGCGGAACCATAAAGGAAGATCCTGAACTGCTTGAAACCGTGGTGAACCTAGTGGAGCATCCGACGGTTCTGGTGGGAAAGTTCGAGGAAAAATACCTGCGGTTGCCCGAGGAAGTTCTTATAAGCGTGATGAAGAATCACCAGAAATATTTTCCCGTTTACTCTGAGAAGACCGGCAAGCTTCTTCCCTGTTTCATCTTTGTCTGCGGAACCCCGGTTAAGGATAAACAGGTAATTATAAGGGGAAACGAGCGGGTAATAAGGGCAAGACTTAACGACGCCGAATTCTTTTTCTCCGAAGATACGAAGAAAAACCTAAGCGCCTACACAGAAGAGCTTGAGAGCATGATGTTTCTATCTGATATAGGGACTTACAGGGAAAAAGTCGAGCGTATGAGGATGCTTGCCGCCGATATTTTTGCCAGCCCCGATCTTGAAAGGGCCGCGGAACTCTCAAAGTCCGATCTCGCGACCCAGATGGTCTTTGAATTCGCCGAACTCCAGGGTGTCATGGGCAAGTATTACTCGCTTGCTTCCAAGGAGAAAAAAGCCGTCGCGAACGCGATCGAGGAACAATACATGCCGCTTACGAGAACCGGTGAACTCCCGCGAACGAAAACCGGAGCGCTTCTAAGCATAGTGGACAAAACGGATAACATCTGCTCGTCCTTCATCGCGGGTCTCGCGCCCACCGGGTCTTCCGATCCCTATGCGCTGAGAAGACAGACCCTCGGAATAATAAGAATCGCCATAGAGAAGAAGCTTGATATTTCTCTCTCCACACTCCTTGAACGCGGCATAAGGCTCGTGCTCGACTCCATGGACGCGCAAAAAGCTCGTGACGGCAAACTGTCCGAAGAAGAACTTAAAGTGAACATTCTCGCGTTTTTCTCCGAGAGGTTCCGCAACCTAATGACAGAGTCCGGTTACGAGAGAAATGTCGTCGAATCCGTAATCTCGGCAGGGTTTGACAATCCCCTTGACGCCTACCGCAGAATAAACGCGCTTGGGAAATTCGCAAAACGAAAGGATTTTGAGGCCCTAGCCACAGGCTTTAAGAGGGTTTTCAACATAGCGAAAACCAGACCGTCTTCACAGCTTGACAAGAAGCTGTTTAAGCAAAAAGAGGAAAAGGATCTCCACAGAGCTTTTACCAAGACGCAGACGGCGGTTTTAAAGAAATTGGCCGATCCTGAAAAAGCCGCCGGGCAAAGCGATTACCTCAAAGCGCTTGAATCCATAAAAACACTCTCCGCACCAATAGATCGTTTCTTTGACGCGGTAATGGTCATGGACAAAAACAAGAAGATCAGAGACAACCGTCTGGCCTTGCTCAATGAAATAAAAGATCTGTTTTTCATGATTGCCGATTTCTCGAAAATCTGACACGCAACCAACCATACGCTTATTAATCAATAAATGCCCGGTATCAGGGCCTTGCGGTGCGGTGGATAATCCTTGAAGGTTTCCACATACCACTGATGGTTGCTGCGTGCCCTGGGAGCGAGATTGGCGGAGGTAAACAGCAGGAAGGCTAGGCCGCTCAACGACCACGTTGCTAGTGCCCAGCCGACCCATTCGAGGATTTCGCCCATATAATTCGGGCACGAGACAAAGCGAAACCCGCCACCCTGCGGAACCACATAGCCGGTCCCGCCCGGCCTGCGTAGACGAATGAGGATATTGTCGGCGTGGAGGTTGAGAGCAATCCCGACTAGGAAAACCCCGACGCCGATCAGGAAACGAGGGTCGGCAAGCCATCCAACGGTGTACTCGCCGAATTCGGAAATGAATCGGGCATTGATGTAGGCGTTAATCACATTGAAGAAAAAGCCCGACCCGACCACCAGCAACGGCGTCTTCCGCCCGCTTGCCCTGATCCGAAACGGGTAAATGAACGTCCGGTTCAGATAGTGGCACTGCCACATGACCAGAAAGAGCAGCGGCACGATGTGGAACGCAGACTTCCCGTTAAGATAGACGGCAAGGAAAACGACAACCGCCGGCAGTTCCATGATGATCCAGCCGAGCCTGCTGGAAATGTGCGGTCCCCAGCCCGCACCTGCGTAATGACGGCCATAGGGTGCGGTTTTACGGAGCAGATAAAAAAACGTCGGGACAGCCGCAGCAATGACTGCCCATACAATCACGCTGTGAAGTTGTTCCTCGGCCATCTCAACCATTCTCGCCGAGCATGCCCTGCCCGTCAAACCATCGATAGGGCCTCTCACCGAATCCGCCAAGGAACGCGGCCTGAACCCAAGTTCCGCCTGCGCAGACGTAATATCGGTAAATTCAGAGTATCATCCTGAAAATACTTGAGAAGCAACAGTATTCGGGTATCATTTCCCTCATATGTTCGGACAATTCGGCATATGGGAATTAATCCTGATCCTGGCAATCCTGCTCATAATCTTTGGTCCGAGCAGGCTCGGGGATCTGGGATCTTCGCTCGGCAAGGGAATAAGCGGGTTCAGAAAATCCCTAAGAGACGACGACCCAGACAATAAGGAAGAAGGGCAAAGCGGCACCTGATCAGAAACCCTTTCCTCAATCCTTTATCTTCTCCGCAAGTTCCACAAGCACTCCGTTCGTTGACTTGGGATGTATAAAGGCAACTTTACAGTTGTAAGATCCGGGTCTCGCATGTTCGTCGATCAGCCTGACACCTTCTTTTTCTAGGGCCCGGAGAGAAGACTCTATATCGTCCACAAGAAAGCAGATATGATGAACACCTTCCCCTCTTTTCTCCAGGAATTGCGAAATCGGAGAATTTTCGTCCAAAGGTTCGATAAGTTCTACCGCAGTGCCCTCTCCCGATTCGGGGCAAAGCATCGATGTTTTCACCCCATAGTTGACTACATCCTCCCTGTGAACAACCCTAAGTCCGAGTAATTTGGAGTAAAGATCTTCAGCTTTCTCGATATCCTTTACGGCAATCGCTACATGATAAAGAAATCCGTTCTTGCTCAACTCAGAACACTCCTTTCGGCTAACCCGAAGCCTCCTCTCTGGAAATGGCGTATTTCTCGAGAGGATCTTCAACCGATTTGAACTTTATCTTTACCCCCCTCTCCCGCTGGATTCTTCTCATGGATCTTCCTTCTATTTCTCTGAGCTTCGCTATGACCTTCTTGTTGGCCTGGACGACAAGAGGCCCTTCAGCGCTCTGCCTTGTCCATTGATCAATATCCCTCAGTATCTCGTAACAGGTGGTGTATATCGACTTTATCCGTCCGCTCCCCTCGCAGGTATCACAGGGTTCGGTCAGGTCGGAAAGTATACTTTCCCTGACCCTGCGTCTGGTAAGCTGGATTACGCTGAAAGACGATATTTCCTGGATCGTGGTCCTCGCTTTATCCTTTTTCATCTCATTCGTGAAAAGCGACTCTACCTTCTTTCTGGACCTAACAGACTGCATGTCTATGAAATCGATAACTATGATTCCGACCAGGTTGCGAAGCCTTATCTGCCTCGCGGCTTCAACTGCGGCTTCTTCGTTCGTTTTCATTATTGTTTTCTTCTGAAACTCCTCTCCGACAAGTTTCCCGGAGTTAACGTCTATCACGGTAAGCCCCTCGGCCTCGTCTATGATCAGGTAGCCTCCCGACTTCATCCAGACCTTTTTTCTGTACATTTTTTCGACCTGGCTCTCGATTCCGTATCTGTCGAATATGGGTTCTTCTTTATCGTACATATCGACTTTGAAGCCATCCTTGTTAATCTTGTCGGAAAAGTACTTGGTAATCCGGCCGTGGGCTTTGGAGGAATCAACTACAATTTTCTTAAGGCCGTTTCCCATCAGGTCCCTGATGACCCTGATACAGGTATCGGCTTCTTCGTATATCACGCCCGGGTTTTTCGATTCTTCATACTTTTTCTTTATCCTTCTCCACTTCCTCACAAGCGCTTTCATCTCGCTCTTGATGTCCTTCTCGTCCGCTTCCACGCACGCCGTTCTCACTATAAAACCCATGTCTTCGGGCTTATTCCGCATGATTTCGGAAAATCTTTTCCTGCTTTTTCTGTCGGTTATTTTGCGGGACAGGTTCACCGAGTCTGACCCGGGAAGCAGAACAAGATATTTGCCCGGTATGCCCACGTGAGAGGTAAGCTTGGGACCTTTGTTTCCGGTGGGTTCCTTTGTAACCTGAACCATAACCTCCTGACCCTGACGCAACACTTTCTGTATTGGCTGATGGTTTTTTCTGGAAGACTTTTTTGTCTCTTCCTCTTCAAGAAAAAGTTCACTGAGCGATTCCTCATACACATCCTCGGCGGAGAGAAACCCGGATTTGCCGTCTCCCATGCCGACAAACGCGGCCTGCACCCCGGGGACGATCTTTTCGACTTTCCCCTTGTAGATATTGCCTACCATTGAAGAACTGGACTTTCTTTCAATGAAAAGCTCGATCAGTCTGCTTTTCTCCAGGACAGCTACTCTGGTTTCGTTAAAAAGCGAGTTGATGATAAGTTGAGTGCTCATAGGGCGTCAGACACAAACAGATTATTTTGGTAAATATAACCGTAAGTGCCTGAAATGGAAAAACAAGTCTTCAGCTCCCGCTGATTCTCAAACCCGGCATTCCTGCAGGAAAAGGCCCTGCGCGGGACGGACAGGAGTAAAAGATTACCGCATTTTTCCCAAAGAATCAGGCGCTCTTTCTTCCAAGCTCGACAATCGTGTCGAAATGCTCTTTTTCAATCTGCATGACCGAAAGCCTGCTCTGCCTTACAAGCGCAATGTCCCTGAGCCTTTCGTCGTTTTTTATTTGCTTGAGAGATACGGGGATCCGGAGGGTTTCCACGGGCTTCAGATCAACCACGACCCATCTTTCGTCCTCGGTCGTGGGGTCTTGGTAATACTCCCTTATGACCTCGGATATGCCCACGACTTCAAGACCCTTGTTGCTGTGGTAGAAAAGAACGAGATCTCCCTTTTTCATGCCCTTGAGGTTGTTTCTTGCCTGATAGTTTCTGACCTCGTCCCAGTACGTCCATCCGTCTCGGAGAAACTCCTCCCACGAATACTTAAACGGTTCCGATTTGACAAGCCAGTAGTTCATCGTTTCAATGATGGCCGGACCTGAACCGGACGGTTACTATAACAGTCCGCATCCACGGCAAGAATTACCATCCGGAAAGCTCGCTCGCGGGGAAATCGTTGCTCTCCTCACAGTCATCACCGAGGCTTACGTCCGTGGTATCGTCGGCATCCCAGAAATTTCCCAAGACTTTCCGAAGACACTCAGAGTCTTCCCCAACTTCCTGACCGAGAAACCTGTGCGTGATAACGAGACGGTGATCGGGCGAGCCTGAAAAATAAGCCATAATTTCATCCTGTCGCGGATCCGGACTGAAATAGTGCTTTATATCAAGACCTCCCCTGTAGACAATCACGTTCTCGGCCTCAATGCCTGAAACCCGAGGCAACGCAATTCTCCCTGTCTGCTCGACTAAATGCGGACAGACGCTGAGATAAGTCTTGTAGCCAACAAGAAAACCGTATCCGAACGCTTCCTTGGTTCCGCCGCTGTCCCCGGGAAGTTCTTCATTTCCTACCTCATCGTAACGGGAAAGACTGTCAGGGTCTTCCGCCCTGTTTATCCCGAAAGAGCAGATCATTCCCGTACGGTTTGTTATTCCCGGGAAAAACCCGCCCGCTCCCACCAGCAGATCAGTCCATCTGGCTTCGTCCCCGTCAAGATCAGGAAGACCGTATGTCTCCCTCGGGTGTTCGCCGGACATGCTACTGTAGTCACGCGGTCCGTATCCGGTAGCAATTTCACGTTCGCCTCGGTCATGCGCATTTGCGATCTCTCCAATGTATCTTATCGCCCGGCCGACCTTTTGTTCTTCCTCGACAAGATGAACAATCCTGTCAAAAGCCCCTCCCGCGTAAACCGTCTCCCCGTCAATTCGAACAGGAGTTGAGTGATAAGTGTCCATAAAACGGCGGAAGTTCTCTCTTATATCAGGATAGGATGCAGTACACGAAGAGTCATCCTCGCACGCGCTGAAAAGAATGTCCATCATGCGCGCGGCGTTGTGAAGACCGTCTGATATGGGATGCTCTCCCGGGGCCGTGACCTGCTCAAAAAACACGTTGTGAAGCCGCGGGCGGTCATTCTCCGCAAGCATGTAGCCCACTATGACACCCCCGAACGAACTTGTCGAGAGATTCACGGGAGAGCGCACGGTGCCTGAAGGCACAAAATCAGACGCTTTCATCTTCTTTCCGTTAACCGTAACATCCTCATCTTCCGCAAACATGCGTATTACGGAATTGGCGTCACGCGCATTCAGTACGGGGTTTATTTTGCTGAAGGTATCGTGGCCTTTCAGGCAGGCAATAAAGTTCCGACCCGGAGCGCACTCCTTCCCGGCAGTGATGTCAGTAATATTCGACCCGCGGTAGTTTATCGCGACCCAGGCAGTGTGCGCCCCCTGGTCCTCACTAAGCAGTCCGGTAACCTTGGAACCCGTTCCGCCCTGAATTATAACGCCGAGGCGACTGACAGTGCCGATTCCGGTCTGCGCATTACTTTCGCGAAGGGAAACCCACACGTCTATGGATACGCCGTCAGAAGCGGTGTATGTTCCCGAATATACTTCACCGAAATACTCACTCAGGTCTGCGGTGTCGGCAGTCCTTAGAACAAGACTCTCAGCTGGCTGAGGCATAACTGGAGGTGTAACGGGAGGGGCCTGTTCGCCACCGCCACCGCCCCCACCGCATCCCGTGGCAAGAGAAACCAAAAAGACTCCCAAGGCAAAACTCCACAGCGCGAAGCGGCATGGATTGTCCATCGTAATTTCCTCCAGATTTTAGGATCCTAATACAAGGTGGCTGAAAATATTACTACGGCGTTAAGAATAAAACAAATCCGCGGAAAGCTGAGAATGCCCGCGGGGATTCCTTCGGTTAAAAACCATAACGTTATGGTTTATACTATGAACTACGAAAAACTGACTGCGAAAAAGAAGCTGCTGGATAAATACTGGCCGCTGCCTGACGCGCTCACAAGCAATCTGGACGGATGGTTTCGGGTTGAGCTTACCTACACAAGTAACGCGATTGAAGGAAATACGCTAGGCCGACGTGAGACCGCGCTTGTTATTGAAAAAGGTCTCGCCGTGGGCGGCAAATCGCTTCTGGAGCACACAGAGGCCGTAAACCACGCCCGCGCGCTTGACTGGACAAGAAAACAGGCGAAACGCAGACCGCACTCGCTGACCGAAAAAGATGTTCTGAATATTCACTGCCTTATCATGAAAGGTATTGATGATTTCAACTCTGGTCGTTATCGGGCGACGCCGGTGCGAATATCCGGCTCGGCTGCGGTGCTTCCAATCCCGCGCAAAGTGCCGGACCTTATGAACGGATTTGTTAAATGGCTCGGGCTCGCAACCGGCCTGCATTCCGTGGAACTGGCCGCGGAGGCCCATTACAGGCTGGTCACCATTCACCCGTTTACAGACGGCAACGGCCGTACTGCTCGGCTTCTGATGAACATGATCCTGCTCATGTCGGGCTACCCTGAAGCGATAATACGCAAACGCGACCGGCTGGCTTATATCGACTCGCTTGAAAAAGCGCAGACGGGCGGGTCCATGGACACATACATGAAAATTGTCGCACAGGCAGTTAGCCGGTCCCTTGACATATACCTCAGGGCGGCCGAAGGCAAAACGGATACAGGCAAGGAAAAAGGCCCTCTGCTAAGGGTCGGCGAGATTGCAAAGCTGGCCAACCGGAGAAATTCCACAATACGCCACTGGACCAAGGAAGGTCTGCTTGAAATCGCCGAAATTACTGACGCCGGGTACAAGCTCTACGCACAGGAGATGGTTGAAAGAATAAGATTGATAAACGAACTTAAATCCCGCAGACTCACGCTCAGGGAAATCAGGAAGAAAATACTGCGTGATTCTCCAGACTGAGCAGAATAGTAGATTTATCGGTATTTTTTCGAAATATCCTTATAATCCACTTCCCGCTTGTGTACTATTTCCCGTGGTTTTTCAGTTAACAGTGAGGTTCTTAGTTGCTCATAATTCCCGCAATAGACTTAAAAGACGGAAACTGCGTGCGGCTTCTCAGGGGGGAAGAAGGCACGGAGACCGTGTTTTCAGACAGCCCTTCTGACACCGCGAAAAAGTGGGAGACGGGCAGAGCCGAGTGGATTCACGTCGTGGACCTTGACGGTGCCTTCAGGGGAAACCCGAGGAATTTCGAAGCCGTGCACCAGATAGTCCGCTCCGTTTCCTCAAGCATCCAGGTGGGAGGCGGAATAAGAAACATCGCCACGGTGGAGAGATACCTCGAAATTGGTATCAAAAGAGTGATAATAGGCACTTCGGCCTTTACCGACAGGGAGTTTCTCGAGGACGTCTGCGGAAGATTCCCCGGAAGAATAGCCGTCGGGGTCGACACCAGGGGCGGGAAAGTAGCCCTTCGGGGATGGAAGGAGACAGTAGACGCGTCCATTGAGCGGACGATGCTTGAATTCCGCGATATCGGAGTGTCGCTTGTGATTCACACAAACGTCGACAGGGACGGAACAATGGAAGGAACCGACACGGCTTCAGTAAAGGATTTTCTTTCCATCTGCCCCCTTCCTGTAATCGTTTCAGGCGGCATCGCGTCGCTCGGCGACCTTGAAAAGATACAGTCAATCGGGGAGACGAACCTTGTGGGGGCGATTCTCGGAAAATCGCTTTACTCGGGCTCCATAGACCTTGGAGACGCCATAAGAAGGTTTCAGTGAAATGGTTTCAAAACGGATAATTCCATGTCTTGATGTAAAGGACGGGAGAGTGGTAAAAGGGGTTCGCTTTGTTAACCTCAGGGACGCCGGAGACCCTGTTGAGGTAGCGAAAAAGTACAGCGAAGAGGGCGCTGACGAGATAACCTTTCTCGATATCACCGCCTCGCACGAAAAGAGGAAAACCATGATAGACGTAGTCGAGCGGACCGCGAGCGAGGTCTTCGTTCCCCTGACCGTCGGAGGGGGGCTGAGAACCGTGGAAGACGTAAGGGAGCTTCTGCTGGCGGGGGCGGACAAGGTAACGATCAACACGGCGGCAATAGCGGAACCGGATTTCGTAAGACGTGCTTCCCATAGGTTCGGAAGCCAGTGCATAGTGGTAGCCATAGACGCGAGGAGAAGAGAAGGCGACGGATGGGAAGTCTTCACCCACGGCGGACGCAACCCGACCGGAATAGACGCCGTCGGGTGGGCCGCGAAGATGGAGAACTTCGGAGCGGGAGAGATTCTTCTTACGAGCATGGACAGGGACGGCACCGAGGACGGGTACGATCTTTCACTCACAAGAACCATCTCCGAGACCGTCGGCATCCCCGTCATAGCTTCTGGAGGCGCGGGACGGCTTGAACATCTGGTTGAAGCAGTGGAAGCAGGACGGGCGGATGCGGTTTTGTGCGCCTCGATTTTTCATTACGGCAAGTATTCAATAAACGAGGCGAAACAGTTCCTGTCGGAGAAAGGGATACTTGTAAGACTGGTGTAAAAAGAGGTTCAGGATATCTTGCTCATACGAAAGCAGACTGAAGAAAACGAAAAAAAGTTGCTGAGCCCCATAGCGGCTTTGAGCTGCGAGTCAAAAGGCAGGGCAAGACCCGAGCGTGAATGCGACATAAGAACATGCTTTCAGAGAGATAGGGACAGGGTAATACATTCCAAGGCGTTTCGAAGGCTGAAGCACAAAACCCAGGTTTTCATCTCCCCCACCAACGATCATTACCGCACAAGGCTTACCCACGTAATAGAAGTTTCCCAGATAGCAAGAACCATATCCAGAGCGCTGATGCTTAACGAAGACCTGACCGAAGCCATAGCGCTCGGACACGACCTCGGCCACACCCCCTTCGGCCACTCCGGGGAAGCGGCACTGAACGAGATGTTTCCCGGCGGATTCAAGCATGTCCGCCAGAGCATGAGGATCATTGACGTACTTGAGCGCGACGGAGAGGGACTCAACCTGACGCATGAGGTGAGGGACGGAATAGCGAAGCATTCCAAAGGATGGGGAAAGGAGGGAATAGACACGGAGGAAAACAGGCCCCTTACCCTTGAAGGCCAGATAACCAAGATCTCGGACCTCGTGGCTTATGCCAATCACGATCTTGATGACGCCACCCGCTCCGGTATAATCTCGCCCGGTGACGTACCCGAAAAATACATCTCGGTTCTCGGGAAAACAGCTTCGCGGCGGATAAACACCATGGTGGTCGATATCGTGGAGCAGACTATCGAGGGCAGCCTCAAGAGAGTGCTCATGAGTGAGGAGGTGCTAGAAGCCCTTATGGGACTCAGAGCCTATCTGTACGAGAATGTCTACACAAGCGAGCGATTGCTCTCTCTTCACAACAAGTCCAAGAAGGTGGTAAAAGAACTTTATCTCTATTTCTGCGAGAACGAGAAGATATTCAGGGAGAATTTCTGCAGGATGCCCGAGCGGGAAGGCGAAACCCTGGAGAGAGCCGTATGCGACTTCATAGCGGGAATGTCGGATCTCTACGCGCTGTCGCTTTATCAGAAGATATTCCTCCCGAGTAGGTGGACGAAGGGCGAGGAAGCGCGGGGAATAGAACTGTGAACGAAAAAAAGGGGGGACATCCATTGATAAATCTAGGAGCAGCGCCTTTTCTTAACATGCGGCCGCTTATTTATCCTCTGGAAAAAGGCCTGGTGGAGCACAGCTTTAATATAATGTATTTTGACCCTTTCCTTCTTTCCGGCAATCTGTCGGAAGGAGTGATTGACGTCGCGCCCATTCCCTCGGTTGAATTTCTAAGAACCGACGACTACTGCATTCTGCCCGACATTTCCATATCCTCTTTCGGAAAAGTCGACAGCGTCATACTCAAGGCACGAAAAGAAATAACGAAAATAACAAGCGTGTCCGTCGACAGCAGGTCCAAGAGCTCAACAGCCCTGCTCAGAATCGTACTGGAGCTTTTCCTCGGTCTTACGCCCGAATACGTAAAAAGAAGTCCGGGAAACGGATTCCTTGAGGAAGTCGACGCGGGAATGCTGATCGGCAACGCGGGTCTTGGTTCCCGTCATCTCTGCAGAGACAACTCCCTTCTCACGTACGATCTCGGGGAACTGTGGACGGAGGAAACCGCCCTCCCCTTCGTATACGCGCTGATGGCGACGAGAAAAGGGGACGGCGCTACCGCGGAAGGCTGCAGATGTCTTGTTTCGACAAGGGACAAAGGAGTGGGCCTCATCAGGGAAATAGCGGATATCGAATCGCGGAAGCTGGGGCTGAGCAGGGAGCAGTGCGAGACCTATCTTCAGCACAGAATCAAATACGACCTTGACGATGCCAAGGTGGAAGGACTCACAAGGTATCGCGACCTTCTTTTTGAGCTTGGCGAAATAGAGAAGAAAAACGGAATGGACTTTCACGCAGCCCTGTCATAAACAAAACCCGAGGGGAAACGAGAATGGAGAAACAAATCATGAAACTGGGCCACAGTCCCGACGCTGACGACGCTTTTATGTTCTACGCCATAGCGAGCGGAAAGGTGCCTTCCGAGAAAATCGACTTTGAGCATGTGATCGAGGACATACAGTCGCTTAATAGAAGAGCCATGAATGCTGAGCTTGAGGTGACGGCAATTTCTGCCCACGGATACCTGAGCGTGCAGGACCGCTACCGGATTCTCTCCTGCGGGGCCAGCATGGGAAAAGGGTATGGCCCCATAGTGGTTGCCAAGAAAAAAATTTCTGACCTCAGGGGAAAAGTCGTCGCGGTACCTGGAAAGCTTACTACTGCATATCTTCTTCTGAGTCTCTATGCTGATGATTTCATCCCGGTTGAAGTGCCCTTTGACAAGATCATGGACAAGGTGCTCGAAGAAGAGGTAGACGCGGGTCTTCTTATACATGAAGGACAGCTTACCTACGAAGAGACGGGACTTGATCTTCTCTTCGATCTTGGAGCGATGTGGGCCGAGGAGACCGATCTTCCGATGCCGCTTGGACTTAACGTGCTCAGAAGAGACATACCCCGGGGGCTCGACACCGAAGTTCTTCGGGTACACAAAGAAAGCATAGAGTACGCTCTCTCGAACAAAAAAGAGGCTCTTGATTATGCGATGCGTTTTGGAAGGGGAATGAGCGAGGATACGGGAGAGAAATTCGTCTTAATGTACGTAAATGAGTGGACCAGGGATCTTGGCGAAAGCGGAACCGGGGCTCTTGAGTATCTTTTTGAAAAAGCCCGAGCAAAGGGAATCATAGCCGAGAACCCAATGCTTGATATTCTCTGCGGGTAATTTTATTTCAGCCGGGGGAGGCACCACCCGTTATCCGTTCCGGTCCATTTTCCCTGAGATCACTTTTTCAACAAATCCGAGAAGAAACCCTATGAGACAACGAAACTCTTCTTCCCGTCTCCACGGCATCCTGAGCCTGTCGCTTATCTCAATCTGGATTGCGGGAACCGAAAACCGCTTCGCAGCGAACTTGGCCACGGTCATCTGCCTTGCGGCGGGAAATATATCGGCGCTTCCGGCCGTGATTCCATACTCCTCGGCGACAAGGTAAAACTTGTCAAGAACATCAGGTGCCGAAAGAAGAAATTCCCTCTCATCCCCCACGCCTGGAAACAGATCCTCGGACCTTTCGTTTCCGGTACCGTGTATGTCCACAACTAGATCTATTCTCCTCTCGGAGAGAACCCTCTCAAGCACAGCCTTAAACCCGCAGTCATCATAGTAATTCGGGTCTGTCCCCTGTTCCCTGTTCGCGTAAAGACAGTGGCAGCCGAGAACCAGATGCAACACGGCTCCCAGAGCAGCTGTGTAGAATTCATGACGCTTCAGTTTCCCCATTCTCGTGTGAGCGGTCGAGTGCGGACAGGTAACCAGAACCGGGACCGTGCCTTCAAGAAAAATGTTCTCTTCCGAGCGACCGTCGGGTTTCATCCTGTAATACTGTTTTTGGATATTCTCAAAGCTGATGGCAAAAGAGAAGGGATCCTCTCCGCAGAGGACGGGGTCCGAGAACCAGTTGCCGCTTTTTATTATGTCCTCATCGCCAATCTGCCTTCTGAGCTCCGGGCCGGGTTCATATACATAAAAAGACTCTTCTTCCAAGCGGATAACTGATCTTGAAAAAAGCTTTTCATCCACGCCTTCGAGGCAGTCCACACTCCCGATAAAGAGCTCGGAATCCGAGGGAAGCTCATAAAGCTCTCCCCAGACAGCAAGCGGGGAAGTCTCATCAAACACGGCCACCGGATAACCAAAAGGCGTACGGAAAAGAATCCCGGGAACTTTCATCATCCTGAGCAGCCTGCATCGCTCAAGATGCCCGCTTCTTATCCCGCCCTTTCGCAGGGTTCCATAGACGAAAAGCTTTTCGGGCTTTGATTCGGTCATCGCAGATACCGAGGAAACTAATGCTCACAAGGATCCCAAGGGTCCTTTTTGTAGATTAAATTCCCCCCTACCATTGAGAACTGGAGATCCTCCGGTTTTGAAGACACTACGCAGGAATAAGGATCGGGGGCAATTCCCCCTTTGCAGCCAATGCATATGATGTCGGCACTTTTTCCGACCTCAAGACTCCCTGTCTCCTCCTCGATAAAAAGAGCCCTTGCTCCACCCAGAGTCGCGAAATAGACTGCCAGACGGGCGCTTTGCCGTATTCCCTGCTCAACCATAATGTCATGCAGGAATCTGATCTCCTGGAAGAAATCAAGATCTGAGTTGCTTGAAAGTCCGTCGGTCCCAAGCCCTACCCTTTCATGATCAACCATCTGGCTCAGGTTCGGTTTACCCACTCCGAGAAGAACATTGCTTCTTGGGCAGAGAATAATGCCGATATCGGCGCCTCGGATTATTTCCATGTCTTCATCCACCACCTGAACCATGTGAACGGCGGAGAGTTTCACGTCTTTCCCGTGAAGAAATCTGTTTATGTAGCGTGTCGGAGTATCGGCCCGTGGCCTTTCGAAAGTTTCCTTTTTTATGAGCGGGAAGATTTTCCGTTCAAATTCATTGGGCAGGTTCTTCAGAAAATCGATTTCATCAGGACTCTCGCCCAGATGGATTCCCGTCGCAATCGCGTTTTTTCCCGCGCAGGCAAAAACCGCCTCTAGAAGTTCCGGCCCGCAGGAATAAGGCGCGTGCGGGAAGGGTCTTTCCTCGTAAAGGTCTTCGCTTTGAAATTCAAGTGAAGAAAGTCTTGGTGAAATGCGGTCAAAAAGCTCGAGAAACGCGATAATTCTCATCCCCGAGCTTCTAAGCATCTCCCTCCCGCCGAAATCCAAGGAAGATATTTCCCCTAATGTAGTGACACCACTACCGATGACGTCGCGAATCCCCGCCCTCATTGAATCCTCGACAAGATCTTGATCAATTCCGTCGGCCTTAAGAGCGATCAGCCGCTCAAGCCATCCGGTAAAATCTTCGAAACCTCCGATCTTCCCCCTTGTCCAACTGAGCTCAAGGTGTGTGTGGGCGTTTACGAACCCGGGAAGCATTATCGAGTTCTGCCTTCTTATTTTCTGTAAACTGGGATAGTCAGTCTCGATTCTATCTGATGTTCCGATGTCAACGATACGTCCCCCGTCCACAACGACGGCTCCATTGCGAATTGGTTCAGAACTTATCGGAATCACCACATCCGCTTTTAAAAGCAGTCTTTCCATCAAAAAATGAACCGGTCGCTCTATAAATTTATAGTGGAAGGATTTCTTAGTTTGTAAAGAAGATCGTCGCTCAACATTCCCGAAAAGACTTCTTCCACCTCGCCGCGCATAGTGATCGCCCAGTCTTCCCCGACGTTTATGTCCAGATGCCCGCCGGGCATCAGCACCCTGAGATTCCGGTCCGTAAGGTCGGATTTCACGCACGCCGCGGCGACCGCGCAGGAACTACTGCCTGAGGCAAGAGTGTAACCGGCTCCTCTCTCCCAGATTAAAATACGAACGCTCTCGCGCGAAATCACCTGGGCAAACTGAACATTAGTCCTGTTGGGGAAGATGGGGTGGGTTTCTATCTCGGGTCCGAGCTTCCTTATGAGATCTTCTCTTAGCTCTTCGAAGAAAATAACGCAGTGGGGATTGCCCACCGAAACGGCCGTAAAATCAAATTCTGATGCGCCGAGAACAAGGCGCTGCCCCACAGCTTCCTCCCCCTCCATGTCTACCGGCACCTCATCCGCCCTGAAAGTCGCCGCACCCATTTCCACCGTGACGTGGTGGACCTTTCCGTCTTTCTCCTCGACTTCGGCCGTAACAAGACCGCCGGGAGTATCTATGGAAAAAGTCTTGCTCGAGGCGTTTTTCCTCTCGTAGAGGTACTTGGCGAAAATCCTGAGCCCGTTTCCGCTTTTTTCCGCCTCGCTCCCGTCAGGATTGAGAATCCTGAGCCCGAAGTCCCCCCTTGCAGGGGGAACCAGAAGCAGTATGCCGTCAGAACCTATGCCGTAATTCCTGTGGCATATGAGTTCTATGGCGGATTTGCCGAGATCAAAATCTATTTCGGCGCTGTCTAGGACAATATAATCATTTCCCAACCCGTGTGATTTTACAAAGCAGTTCATCACGTTGTTTGCAGTTTTGGGAAAATATTCCGTAAGGAGATGTTAGTCCTCCAGAATGAAGGTGATCCTGACGTGGGAACGGTACTCGGCAATCTTCCCATCCTCTATGCGGGCGTTCATTTTCGTTACCTCAATTCCGGTAAGACCCCTTAGGGTCGAGTTCGCCCTGTCAAGAGCTTCCTGCACAGCGTCATCCCATGACTTATCAGATGATCCTATGACCTCTGTTACTCTAGCTACAGCCATCGTAATCCTCCTTAAAACAGTTTTTTGCCGTAATTCGGGGCGTATATTATAACGTTATTTCCAAATCTTTGTAAACAGAACGACTTCATTCAAATTTGTGCTGCCCCGGGAAGATATATCCCATAACGAACGTCCCCACCACGATGCAGAACCCGATCACGGCTCCGAGCGCCGCCCTTCTGCCTCTCCATCCGAGGGAAAGACGTCCGTTTATCAAAAAAGCGTAAAGAAGCCACGTAACGGTAGACCAAGTTTCCTTGGCTCCCCACGTCCACACATCGCTCCATATTTCTTTTGCAAGTACGAAACCGATAACGAGACTCACGGTTAGAAGCGGGAACCCGAGCAGGAGACTCAGGTGGTTTATCTTGTCAAGCGTTATCAGGGAAGGAAGTTTTTTCAGGTGGCTTCCGACTCTTTTCGATTTCAGCTGGTTTTCCTGGAATATGTAGATCACGCCCGCTAGAAAAGATATCGCGAAAAACGCTTCTCCAAGAAAAATGGACAGTATGTGCGCCAGCACCCATGGGTTTCCAAGCGTCGGGTCCTGGGTAATCATCCCATCCGGAATGATCACGTAGGGCAAGGTCCCGAGAAAAGCCACGGGGAGCACGAACGCGCCGAGCACGGGGGTCTTGAACCTCAGTTGCGAAACTAAAAAGACAAGCGTTATAAGCCACGAGAAAATAAAAAGGGGCCTTGAAGTACTTCCGGCCAGTACGTCGCCACGCATGAGGAAAACAACGAGCAGCGCGGTATGAGTAAGCACTCCCGCAATGGCGAAATAAATACCCGCCCGGGAGATTTTTCTTTTCTGCGACCAGAGGTAAGTACCGTAAAGAAGAGAAGAAAGCAGGTAAAGAGCGGAAATCAGATATATGACATTCATTGAAGGTATATTCTATTGCTTGGCCCGGCAAATACAAATCGGGAAAAGTCGTCAGGCCTCTGACAGATTCTTAAGACTTTCGGCTTGAAAATGGGCTGCGAGAGGCTCCAGCAGAGGATCAAGCTCTCCTCCCAGTACAGCCTCTATCTTATGGAGAGTGAGACTTATTCTGTGGTCGGTTATTCTCCCCTGAGGAAAGTTGTAGGTTCTTATTTTTTCGCTTCTGTCCCCGCTTCCGACCTGGGTTTTCCTGGTGCGCGAGATCTCGCTTGCGCGTTTTTGCTCCTCAATCTCGTAAAGCTTCGCGCGTAGCATACTCATCGCATGGACCCTGTTTTTCTGCTGCGAGCGATTGTCCTGACACTGCACGACGATTCCCGTTGGAAGATGGGTTATCCTTATCGCGGAATCCGTCTTGTTGACATGTTGCCCCCCGGGGCCCGAAGACCTGAAAGTATCTACCTTGAGTTCCTTCTCGTCCACTTCCACGTCAACCTCGTCGGCCTCCGGAAGTACAGCGACTGTCGCCGTTGACGTATGTATTCGCCCGCCAGCCTCCGTCGAGGGTATTCGCTGAACCCTGTGAACCCCGCTTTCATACCTGAGCTTGCCGTAAACTTCCCGTCCTTCGATCCTTACCACAAGTTCCTTTATCCCGCCGATCCCGGTTTCGTTAAGCGTTATGGTTTCAAATTTCCAGCGGCGGTTCTCGCAGTACCTGGAGTACATTCTGAGGAGATCGGCCGCGAAAAGAGCCGCCTCTTCCCCTCCGGCTCCGGCCCTTATCTCAAGAAACACGTTTTTCCCGAGATTCGGATCTTTAGGCAGAAGAAGCTTTCTGAGTTTAGCTTCGAGTTCGCTTTTCTCCTCGGAAAGCTCTTCAAGCTCCTCACGGGCAAGAGGCGCAAGCTCCGTGTCATCGAGCAACTTGCGGTTCTCCTCGGCAGCCTCCGCGACTTCCTTTAACCGCGCGTAGACAGAGACTACGTCCTCAAGCTCCGCACGTTCCTTGGAGCATTTGATTCTCTGCTGGGCAGAGATATCAGGGTCGCCGAGCGCCCTCTCAAGTTCGACGAACTTCCGCTCGAGTTCCTCAAGCTTCTCAAACAGCTTTTTGTCTTCAACGGGACTTGCCTGCATGCCAGAAATTATAGACAAAAAGTCCCAAAAACGTAAAAAATTCTCTTTGCGGCTCCGGTAAATACGCTCGAGGCGTGATTCTTGTAATAATTTCACCATAGTGATACAATTTACTTTCATTATGGAATCATTGGAGATTCTTGAGAGAAAAATCAGAGAGTTTGTAGACAAAAACGCCAGGACTGCTGAAGAACACGACAGATTGCTTGAAGAAATTAAGGTGCTCAGAGAGAATGTCGCTTCGCTTGAAGCCGAAAAGGAGCGCCTCAGAACACGCGTTGACAATATGATAAGGGTAATTGAACAGCACCTTGGCGAAGAATCGGTATGAAAGACAGGATAAAAGTAGTTTTCTTTGGCAAGGAATATTCAGTCCTTACAGATGCTGAGAAGAGTTACCTCATGAAAATTGTAGAGTACCTTGAACAAAAGATTACCAAGGCAGCTGAAGACAACGCACCTGTAACTGTCCCTACTCCCGTTTTTCTGGCTTCTCTTGAGATCGTCGATGATTTCTTCGCATTGCAGAGGGAATTTGATGAGTTCAAAAGAACCGCGGAAAGAAAAACAGAAGAACTGGTCGGACTGCTCGAATCACCCGGAAGCCAAAAAGAACCCGTCCTTATTGAAGAAAGCCCCGAAGACCCTTTCAGATCAAGAGGAAACAGCTTCTGAGACCCGCTCCGGTTCCGCATACATAAACGGTTCCCGGGAAACCAGCCCGCAGGGTCCCGTCCTTGAGGAAAAAAATAGGCTGAGAAGAGATCTTCTCGAGAAAAGAAGGAATCTTCCCCAACCTCTGCGCCGGGAAAAATCCGCCCTGATTCTCAAGGTTCTTCTCTCCGAAAAGGTTTTCTCCGACGCGTCGAGCGTCGCTCTTTATTTCCCCGTAAACGGCGAAGTCGACACCCGCGAAATATTCAAAAAATGCGTTGATCTTAAAAAAAAGGTTTTTTTTCCGAAGACCCTAGGCTCCGATCTTGTTTTCCTGAGAACAAGGAATATTGAGGAACTTATCCCTGGGGCCTTTGCCATCCCAGAACCCCCGGCGGACGCTGAACGCGCCCGTAGCGACGAGCTTGACCTCGTACTGGTACCGGGAGTGGCTTTTGATTTCTCCGGGAACAGAATCGGGTACGGAAAAGGTTTTTACGACAGGTTTTTAAAAGATATACCCAGGCAGATGCGCTTTGGACTGGCCTACCAGTTCCAGGTGTTAGAAAACATCCCTTCGCACGAAACCGACGTTAAGACGGGTCGCATAATCACAGAAGACGGAACCATCGACTGTCTGGAAAAAGAAGGAGACTGAAATGCAAGCACAATCAATACTGCTGTTTTTGCTGCTCTTCGGACTTGGATTTGCCGCCCATTTCATCTACAAGATGATCAGGGAGAAAAACGGAATCAGCAAAAGCCAGAGTCAGGCCCAAATCATAATCGAAAAGGCCGAGAAACAGGCGGAAGAGATAAGAAACAGGGCCGAGAACAGGGCGAAGAAGCTCGTCAAGGACAGAAATTCCCAGATGCAGAAGATGTCGAGCGAAAAGCGCAGAGAGTTTTCCGCTACCGAAAAAAAGCTAAAGGCAAGGGAAGAAAAACTTGGCAAAGAATACGAGGAAATTGACAGAAAGAAGACGGAACTCGAGGAAGTACAGACGGATCTAGAGAGCAAGGACCTAGCTCTTGAGGAGAAGCAGAGAACTCTTGATGAAAACATCGAAGAGATAAAGGGAAAAATAGAGGAGGTGTCGGGTCTTACCCGCGAGTCAGCGAAAGCCGAACTGGTAAGACTGGTTGAGGACGATGCAAGACACGAGGCGGCGAAAAGACTCAAGCAGATAGAAGAAGAGTGCAATTCCTCGGCCGAGCGGAAGGCGAAAGACATAATATCCCTTGCCATACAGAGATATTCCGGAAGCTACACGAGCGAGAAAACGGTGTCGGTCGTCAATCTTCCGAGCGACGACGTAAAGGGAAGAATTATCGGGCGCGAAGGACGGAACATCCGCTCCATAGAGCTTCGTACCGGGGTGGACATCATTATTGACGACACGCCCGAGACGGTTGTGATTTCGTGCTTTAATCCCATCAGGCGGGAAGTGGCGAAAATTTCGCTTGAGCGGCTTATAGCAGACGGAAGAATTCACCCCGCAAGAATCGAGGAAGTGGTAACCGAGGTTGAAAAGGAAATAGAAAGGGAGATACAGAAAGAGGGGGAACAGGCTCTTTTTGATCTCGGCATAAGCGGCATGCACCCGGAACTGATAAACAAGCTTGGGATGCTTAAATACAGAACAAGTTACTCGCAGAACATACTCAATCACTCGATTGAGGTAGGGTTCATCTGCGGGATGCTCGCTTCCGAAATCGGTTACAACGAGAAGCTCGCTAAAAGAGCCGGGCTGCTCCACGACATAGGAAAAGCGGTTGATCACGAGGTTGAAGGCTCCCACGTGGACATAGGAGCGAACATCGTCAAAAAATATGGCGAACCCCCCGAAATTATTGACGCGCTTGAAAAAACCCATGACCCCCAACCCCAGGGAATCCTGCCGCTTCTCGTACAGGCAGCCGACGCCATCTCCGCCGCTCGTCCCGGCGCCCGGAGAGAAACGTATGAGAATTACGTGAAAAGGATCGAGAGCATAGAAGGCGTCGCGAGTTCTTTCCCGGGCGTTGAGAGATGTTATGCGATCCAGGCCGGAAGAGAGGTAAGGGTGATAGTGGAAAGCGACCAGGTGAGCGACGAGGAAGGAGCTATCCTTTCCCACGAAATAGCCAAGAAGATAGAAAAAGAGGTCGTTTATCCGGGTCAGATAAAAATCATGGTCATAAGGGAAAGCAGGGCAACGGCATATGCTTCATAGAGAACATAACGGCACTTCTGCCCCCGCCTTAAGGTTTATGGTATATTAGACACCACTTAAAGGGGAAAAACCGGCGGACGGGACTTCTCAAGGAGGATAAAATGTCACCACGAAGAAACGAGGAAGCGGAGAAAACACTCGAGCGGTTCAACAAGGAAGCGCTTGATTTCATGATTGAGAACCAGAGCAAAATCGCCTGCGCAATAGTCTACGCCCTGTCTCATCTGAACCAGCCGCTCATCGCGGGATACCAGCGCTATTTCAACAATAACGTAATCTTGAAATACGATTCAAAAACGGTATTTGCCCACAACCCAGATCTTCCAGATTTTCTGTGCGCGTATTTCATTTTAGTGAGAAAACCGGACAAGGCCGACAAAAAGGAAATCATTGAAGACTCCAAGATATACGTCAACAATTTCCTGGAGTTTAACATGGAGATACTTTCCGGTATATCCTGCTTCGTCTTTGACATAGAAAACGGCGAGGTAATCGAAAGAGTCGACCGAGGGAGAAAGGAAAGCATGGAATCCGTCGAGTTTCTCAATATCTGAGCGTTCCGCTATTTTGTCCTTTCGATTTAAAGACCGGGAAATGAAATTGACCTTGGAACTGTCTTGAGAATTCTTGGACTAGAGGTTTTGAGCGCTGAAACTAGACATGTTTCAGCGAGTCGATAAGAGCACCAAGCGGTTTGTCGGACCCAGAGAACCTGTCCTTGAAAGTTCCTCCGTTTTCAAGCTTAAGCACACCCCTTGGGCACACGGCTGCACACACTCCGCATCCGACGCACGACGCTCTCACTATGTTTTCGCCCTTCTGCGCGTAAGCCCTGACATCTATGCCCATCTCGCAGTAGGTGGAACAGTTCCCGCACGACATGCACTGGTCGCCGTTTGTGGTAATTCTGAACCTTGAAAGGTACCTCTGGAAAATCCCGAGGACGGCCGCCATAGGACAACCGAACCGACACCATACCCTGCTTCCCATTATGGGGTAGAAACCCACGCCTATGACCCCAGAAAAAATGGCCCCTATGTAGAACCCGTACCATTTCTTAAGAGACATCGAGGCTTCTCCGAACACCGCCCCCGATGTTGCGGAGTTAACCCAGAGAAGAACCGTCGTAACAACGATAAAAACCAGCACGGAATGAACGAGCCAGCGCTCTGTGCGCCACGCCTTTTTCGATTTGTCCGAGAGATGTCTAAACGGATCCCCCATGGTTTCCGCAAGCCCACCGCAGCCACAGACCCAGGAGCAGTACCATCTCTTGCCGAAATAGTAGGTAAGAAGCGGAGTGGCGATGAAGGTCATCACGGCCCCCCAGAAAATAAGGAACATTCCAAGTCCCCCGGGATGATTAACGAAATAGCTTAAAGTGCCCGGGAACAAGTATTCAGGTTTAAGCGGCCAAAAGTAGCTTAGGTAGAACTCGGGCTGGTTAAAGAGCATAAGTAGGTTGGGGATAAGAAAGGCGAACCCAAGCTGGAAAAACATAACGGAAGCCGTTCTTATTTTCTGGTAGCGATTATGCCTGTATTTCATGAACATTCTTACTCCGAAAATGAAAACGGCCAGGGTGTAGAGAAAACCGTAGAAAAACCAGTTGTTGGCAGGAGAACCTGAAAGGGCCAGAGAAAGCGGGTTTACGATCTTTATTCCCCCCGCCAAGTATTCGGGAAACCAGTAGAGAGCTATGTAGAAACCGGTGAACACAATGCCGACAAGCCAGCCGAGAACCCCTTTGTTGGTTAGCCCCCTGAAGTAGATGTTATCATGCTTGATTCCTGGAACAGTGCCCTTGAAGTTAAGATGAAAGTAAAACGCCGTACCGAAGAAGACAGGAAGGAATACCAGGAGAAATCCGGCCCATGTGCCGCCCGGAGGCATACCCATGGACTGAAGAGCAAACATCAGTATTCCGAAGCCCAAAACGGCAAGAGAAAGTTTCTCTCCGGTTCCAAGCGGCTTGTCCGGGGCCTTCTCCGGCTCCTCAAAACCAAGGGTTTCTTCATTAAAATCGTAATCTATAATTTTTTGTTCCATCAGGCAGCCTGTTTTCTTATTTCCTTTATTATTTCCGCCTCGCATTTTTCATAGAATTCCGGGTCGAAATTGGCATCCCCCAGATGATCGAGCACATAGTCAAGGGATCTCTTCTCCGCCACCCAGCTCTCGCAAACCCTGTGGCTGTAGCGAAGGCCCATGACGTTTATGCCGCAGACAACTCCGCCCTTCGTAACGATTCTTATTGAACGGCCGTGATCGGGATGCTCCCAGTAAAAATTGTCCTCCCCTTCAACGGGAAGGTTTCTCACTGTACCGTAAGTCTGGTACTCAAGATCGAAAAACTTGGCCGAGTTATACCATATCCCCGGGTCATACACGCTGTGTCGGCCGGCTATTACCTCTCCCGCCACTTTTCCCTGGTTCTTGCCCGTGTACCAGACCTGCTGAATAAGGTTCCTTCCCTCCCCCTCGGTGATTATCTCGGCGCAGTCCCCGGCAGCAAACACATCCGGGGTATCGGTCCTGAAGCTCCAGTCAACTAGGATCCCCCTCCCTGTCTTTATCCCGCTTGCCTTGGCAAGGGCTACGTTGGGACTTACCCCCGCAGTGAGACCGACGATCTGGCATTCTATGAATTCCTCTTCGTTAGTCACAACTCCCCGCACTCTTCCGGAATCGTCCCCTACTATCTCCTTAAGTTCCGTTAAGAGCCTGAGATCGATCCCCTGCTCCAGAATCACGCGGTTTATCATCCGCGATTCCTCAATCGGAAGAACGTTAGTCCAGTAGGACTCTTCTCTCACTAGGAATGTGACGTGGATATTGCGAGAATGGAGCATCTCGGCAAGTTCGATCCCGATCAGGCCCCCTCCGACTATAACGGCGCTTTGGGCTCCCTTTACGTTCTCGTAAAGAAGCCTGAGATCCATAAGGCTGTAGAGGCCCTGCACTCCTCCGAGATCCTGTCCGGGCCACCCGAACTTGTTTGATTTGGATCCCGTGGCGATAAGCAGCTTATCGAACGAAACGGGATCTTTTTCGTGCATAATGAGTTTTTTTCCGGCAGCATCGATTTCGGTAACCCAGCCCCTTACCAAATCAATGCGGTTTTTCCTCCAGAGACTGTCTTCGTAGGGCTTGGTGTCCTTGTAGCTCATGTGGCCCATGAATATGTACATAAGCGCCGGGCGGGAATAGTGAAAGGAGGATTCCCCCGAGATCACGACGATCTCCCAGTCGGGCTGGAGCCTGCGTATGCTCAGAGCAGCTGCAACTCCGGTCACCCCATTTCCGATAATCGCTACGCGCATGCCTAGTTTTCTCCCCTACCGCAAACCGAGTTAAACTCTACGCACAGGGCAGATGCTACTTCTCGAACCGCTCTCTCTGGTCCGGATTGTTCTCGAGAAAAGCTTGCAGATGCCTGTCCGAATAAGATCCCTTCGGGTAGTACTGGTCGTAGAAATCCACGTCTATGTGCATCGCCTGAAAAACTAATCTCATGTACATGGGATCAATAAACGCGGGAAATCTGCCGTAAGTGTCATAAATGTAGTTCGCAACATCCCTTACAATCTGCATGGTGGTCTCCGTCGGTCTTGGGGCCTTCATGAGATGCCTGTCGGGTTCCGTATAAGGAAAAGGCTTGTCGGACTCCCAGGCTTTCCACTTGTGGGCCAAGAAGTGATCAATCGCATCATCCATATTCTCGTAGTAAGGCGGACAGTAGGCTTCAAAAACCCCGTCCTTTCCCACGGGAACGGTAGTGGGAGGATCGATCGTACCCTTTTTCGGCTGGATGAACCGGAATCCGAGCCCTTTGAACAGGTTCGGGGCGGCTCCCATGGCAAATCTCGGTATGAAGCCCGTAAACGCCCATCCCGCAAGCCCGAGGGGCTGTAGGGCAAGGGCCATGTTCTGCGTAATAAACGCCTGCTCAACGTTAAGTCCCGTTAGGATTCTTACTTCAAGGTCAAACAGAGAAAGCTTGATTTCACCCTTGAGCCTGCCACTCTCCACCCACTTCTCAACGCCCGCGGGCTTCCCGGTAAGATCGTCGATAATCGTGAATCCGTAGCTGTGAGCACAGTAAAGGGTAAGAAGATTCAGATATTCCTCAGTTACGTCCGTGACCGGAACAAAAAGCGTGGAGCCGGGCTTGTTTGCATTCCACTGGTTAAACTCGAAAAGCCCCGGCATCTTATCGGGCATGTCCGCCCTTCCGTCCTCAAGTTTGTTAAGGCTTTCCCTGTAAAGTTCTAGGACCCTAGCGATTTTCTCCTCGCGGGAGAGCTTGAAAAACAGATCGATCTCATGCTCCTTGGGAAGCATGTTCTTCACGTCCACGTGGTAGAGGCCGTTGTCGTTTGTGAAAAAAAGCTCAGTCCCGTGGTTATTGCACGCAGAAGGCCAGGTTCTTCCCGTCCACTGGCAGAGAAGGTCTATCCCGTTCTCCGGCGGCAAGTCGGCCAAGCAAAGCCCGGTGAGCCCCGTTCCGGCCCACACCAGAAGTGCTTCCTCCACCTCGGTAAGGGGCACGGGATCATATTTCGACTTGAACTCAAGGGTGCTGTCCTTAAGCTCCATTCCAAGGCCGAATCTTCTTGAGCGCCTGTTGAATATGGAATCGAAAAGCGGGTACTTAAGCGCTTCCTCAATTCTCTCGTTCAGAACCGTTTTGTCGAGTTTGCCGTTTTTCATCGTTTGAATCTCCTTGAGTCTGGCTGAGTGATAAAGTGAATTATACCAAAAATCAAGCGGTTTTTCCCCTCTCGAAATCCCTTGCCCATGATTTGAGGGTTTCAAGGGCAAGGCGGCTGCACTTCGGGCGGGTTACCATGATATCCTTGCCGAGAAGTTCCCTGAGGTAGTCGGAGTCGAGCTCTCCGAGCTGCTCCACAGTCTTCCCCTTTATAAATTCCGTAAGAAGGGAAGCCGCAGCCTGGCTTATCGTGCAGCCCTCCCCGTCAAAACTTATATCTTCTATGACGCCCCCATCGGCTGTGCGGATATAGATATTCAGAGTGTCTCCGCAATTGGGGTTGCCTCCCCTAAGAGTCACCGTGGGGCTCTCAAGCGGGCCGAAGTTTCTCGGATTTTCGTAGTGATCCATGATCATTTTCATTCTTTCTTCTTCAATCATGTGACCGCACCATGCCTTTTTACCTCGCTTTTTATCCTAGCGTAAACCGCGCTGAGACCCCTTACTCTTCTTATCCCGAGTTTCTGGGCCACTCCGAGCTGGGAGATAAAGTCCACCGGCGCGGATTCGATCTCCTCAGGGCTCAGACCGTCAAAGGCGCTCACGAGAATCGACACAAGCCCCCTCACGGTCGGAAACGGTTCCGGGACGTCAGCGAATATGCGTGCCTTGCCGTTTTCTATCTCGACCCAGATAAAAACCGGGGTTTCACACTCGTGCACCTGGTAGAGGTCTCTGTCCATACGTTCGGCGAACCTCCTCGGAATCTCAGGAAGGTCTTCCGAATAATCTATCAGGAGCTCTATCATTTCCTGACGGTCCGCCCCTTGAAATTCCCTGACTATTTTATCTATGCTGGCCATTTCCCCGCAATTTCAAAAAAAAAAGGATGCGGACCCGTAAGACCACATCCTTTTTCATTCACGCAAAAAACGTTTCTCCTTTTATTTTTCTATCGGAGCCCTTACAAGGTTCCCCCACTCGGTCCACGAGCCGTCGTAATTCCTGACGTTTTCAAACCCGAGAAGGTAGGTAAGGACAAACCAAGTGTGAGAAGAGCGCTCCCCTATCCTGCAGTAGGCAATCACGTCCTGATCCTTGCTTAGCCCCTGCCCCTTTTCGTATATCTCGACAAGCTCATCGGCCGAGCGGAAAGTTCCGTCCTCATTTGCGGCCGTAGCCCAAGGGACGTTTACCGCGCCCGGAATATGTCCTCCGCGAAGCGCGCCTTCCTGAGGGTAAGCCTCCATGTGAAGAAGTTCTCCCGAATATTCCTTCGGGGAACGAACATCGACAAGCGGCTTGCCCGAGTTCATGTGTCCAAGAACGTCATCGCGAAAAGCCCTTATCGACTCATCAACAGCCGATACCTTGTAATCGGTCTTCGGTCTTTCGGAAACCTCTTTTACCATATCTCTTCCCTCGTCGACCCATTTCTGCCTGCCGCCGTCCATTATAAGGCACTTTTCATGTCCAAGCACCTTGAAGGTCCAGAACGCGTAGCAGGCCCACCAGTTGCTTCTGTCCCCGTAGAAAACCACCGCGTGGTCGTTTGAAATGCCTTTTTCCGAAAGCAGTGCCTCAAAATCCTCCCTGCTCACGTAGTCCCTTATAAGCTGATCCTGAAGCTCGGTCTGCCAGTCGAATTTTACTGAATTTCTTATGTGTCCTATCTCGTAAAGCAGTATGTCCTCATCCGACTCAACTATAACGATATCGGAATCATCGATATGCTCCTCTACCCAATCCGTGTTCACCAAAACATCCGGGTTTGCGTAATCCGCCATTTCTGAAACCTCCGTTCGGCCGCGGAACTTCGCGGCCTTTTACAATATCTAGATAATTATAAATACACGGGACCGGGTTTTCAAGGAATCCCCAAGGGACCGCCGGGCCCTGCGGGAAACTTGATTTTCGGGGGAGATTGCGTGATAATTCTTTGGTACGCACAGTCTCAGGAAACCTTAAAATGGCGGAAACAGAAGAGCAGGAAACAGAAGAAATGGCGGAGCAGGAAACCGAGGCGCCGGATGAAAACGAAGTTGCCCCAATAATCTGGTCCCAGAAAAGGGTTCCGAACATAGAAAAGGGATATAACCCAAGCGTGCCTTTTTACATGATGGGAATCTTCGTCGCGCTCATAATCCTGAGCGTGATTTTCGCCAAGATCACATCCTGAGCGCACAATCCCACCCCTCGCCCAGAACCATGGACAGGAAAAATCGCGCCCCATCCGTCTCAAAGAACCAAAGCGCCCTGAAAATAGTCTGGTCCGCCCTGCTGCTTGCCATGTTTGCCTACACCGCGGTGGTCTTCGTTTTCAAATCACCCGAGGCGCCGGATGTCAGAGAAAGCGTAAAGGCAATATTTCTTCTTGGAGGAGCGGTGCTTGGAGTAATTTCCCTTCTCATATACAGATTTACCCTCTCTGAGAAATCGCTTCGCAAGAAATTTCTCTCAACGCAGGGCCAGGAGCCGGGGAAAAGGCTAGAGGAACTCTCAAACCGTCTCTTGCTCCCACACGTGGTTCCCTGGGGAATAAACGAGACCGTTGTGCTGCTTGGATTCGTACTCGCGTTTTTAAGCAAAAATCCCCAAGATATGATTCCTTTCTCAATAATAGGAATCATCCTGCATATCTACATGTATCCTAGAGTGGAACAGCTTGTCGAGAGGACAAAAGATTCGGTTCAAGACGCATGATCACTCAAAAAAGCGCCTTATCTCCATCTGGGTCGCCTCGAGGGAACCGGAAGCTTCTATTACTTTGATCCTTGGGATCCCTTTTTCAATCAGTTGTCTGTAACCCTCATCCACTCGGCTATGGAACTCAAACGGCTCCTCGTCCATCTTGTTCCTTTCTTTGCCGCGGTCCTTGAGTCTCAAAAGCGCCTGCTCAACCGGTACCGAAAGAAAAAAGGTGACGTCGGGCTCAACACCGAGGCTTGATGCCACGGCCATGCGGAGAACCAGATCAGGGTCAAGCTCCCTTCCCGAGCCTTGGTAAGCAAGGGTCGAATCGTAGTACCTGTCGCAAATGACCGTGTAACCGTCTTTTAGTTTCGGCAGTATGAGCTCCCTTACGTGCTGGGCCCTGTCTGCGCAGAAAAGACAGAGTTCGGCGTAGGGCTGAATATCGATATCTCTCCGGTCGAGAATCTCATTTCTTATCGCCTCGCCGAGTTTGCCCTCGCCCGGTTCCTTGGTAAAAAACACCTTGGTCCCCTTGCTGGAGAGGTAATCGGCTAGAAGCCTCGCCTGGGTCGATTTGCCGCTTCCGTCTATTCCCTCGAATGTGATAAACCTGCTCACACTGCGCCTCCCGGGGTTTTCTTTTGATCTCGAGACAAAAGTCCCGTCATCTTCCTGAGGTTCTTGATTTCCCCGGGGTTCAGGTCACGCCACTCCCCCTTTCCAAGCTCGCCGAGACGTACGTTACCACACGAAATTCTCTTAAGCCTAGCAACCCGAAGGCCAAAGGCCTCAAAGTACTTTTTCACAAGGTGCTTTCTCCCCTCGTGAAACGAAATGCTTGCCCGCACGCGCCCAGGGGACACTTGAAGAACACTCACTGAATCCGGCTTCGTAAACCGTTTTTCAATTTCCACTCCTCCACCAAGTACCGCTTCGAGATCATCCGGCACATCCCCCGAAACCTCGGCCAGATAAGTTTTTACCACCTTGTACCTGGGGTGATGTATTCTGTTTGCAAGTTCCCCGTCGTTTGTGAGAATTAGAAGTCCCTCAGAGTCGTAGTCAAGCCTGCCAACGGGATAAACCCTTTGCTCTATACCTCCCAGGAAGGACGTTATCGTTTTCTTTCCATCTTCCATGGACTTGAGGGAAGTGAGGTAAAAGGGAGGCTTGTTAAGCATCACGTATCTTTTCCTTTCCTTGCGCACGGGTTTTCCGTCAAGCGCTACCATGTCGGCAGTCTCGTCCACCACGGAACCGAGAGTACGAACAACCTTCCCGTTTACAGTCATCCGTCCCGCTTTTATAAGGTTATCCGCTTTTCTTCTTGATGTTATTCCGCACTCGGAAAGAAATCTGTTAAGTCTCATATGAAATGTCGAGATTTCGTTCTCAACCGTTCGCCCTGTCACATCCCATTTACAATCATGGAACGCAACTCCAGATTTGTAAAGTTTTTTTGCTGCTCTCCATTTAGCAAGAAGTCTGAAAACCGGCGGGTCGGGCCATTTACTGCCGTTCAGCGGTTCATCCGGTTATCAATCAGATTGTCAACCACCGATGGATCGGCAAGCGTTGAAGTATCGCCAAGATCAGCATAATCGTTGGCGGCAATGCGGCGCAGGATCCGGCGCATTATTTTGCCCGAGCGGGTTTTCGGAAGACCCGGAGCCCACTGTATAAGATCGGGAGAGGCGATCGGCCCTATTTCCTTTCTTACCCACTTAACCAACTCGCCGCGAAGTTCTTCTGAAGGCTCGGAATCGGCGTTAAGTGTCACGTAGGCATAGATGCCCTGGCCCTTTATCTCGTGTGGGTAGCCCACCACCGCTGCCTCGGCGACGCTTCCGTGCGACACCAAAGCGCTTTCCACCTCGGCTGTGCCCATCCGATGACCGGACACATTTATAACATCATCGACGCGCCCAGTGATCCAGTGATAACCGTCTTCGTCGCGACGGCAACCGTCGCCGGTAAAATACTTGCCCGGATAGGCGGTAAAATAAGTTTCGACAAAACGGTCGTGATCTCCGTAAACCGTACGCGCCTGTCCCGGCCATGAATCGGCTATGCAGAGATTTCCCTCAGCCGCGCCTTCTAAGACGCTACCTTCTGAGTCAACCAGTTCCGGACGGATCCCGAAAAACGGCAGTGTGGCTGAACCCGGCTTTAGGTCCGTTACACCGGGAAGCGGGGTTATCAGAACGCCTCCGGTCTCAGTCTGCCACCAAGTGTCCACTATGGGACAGCGGCCATCGCCGACAACTTCGTAGTACCACATCCAAGCTTCGGGATTGATCGGTTCTCCCACGGTACCAAGAACGCGAAGCGAGGCACGGGAGGTTTCCTTAACCGGCCCGTCTCCCTCGCGCATAAGCGCCCGGATAGCCGTGGGGGCCGTGTAGAAAATACTGATGTTGTGCTTGTCGCAAACTCTCCAGAAACGTGACATGTCCGGATAACCCGGAACCCCTTCAAACATCACAGTGGTAGCGCCGTTTGCAAGCGGTCCGTAGACGATGTAGCTGTGGCCGGTGACCCAGCCGACGTCAGCCGTACACCAGTAGACCTCTCCTTCGTGGTAATCGAACACGTACTGGTGAGTTATCGAAGCGTAAACAAGGTAGCCACCGGTTGTGTGCAAAACCCCCTTGGGCTTTCCGGTCGAACCCGAGGTGTAGAGAATGAAAAGCGGATCCTCAGCGCCCATTTCCTCGGCCGCACAGTCATCGGAAACCTCCGCCGCGGCCTCATGATACCAGACGTCCCGCTCACCGTCCCAGGGAACGTCCGCCCCGGTACGGCACACTACCAATACCTTTTTTACGATCGAGTCCACAGCACCGTCCTCAAGCGCCCTGTCCATGTTTACCTTAAGAGGCACCCTGCGAGCGCCGCGAAGCCCCTCGTCCGCCGTAATGACTATCTCCGATTCACAGTCAGAGATCCTCCCCCCAAGCGCCTGCGGCGAAAAACCTCCGAACACTACCGAATGGATGGCGCCGATACGCGCACACGCAAGCATGGCGAAGGCAGCCTCGGGAATCATCGGCATGTATATGGTTACCCTGTCACCCTTGCGAGCGCCGAGAGACTTAAGCACGTTAGCCATGCGACAGACTTCGCTCTTAAGTTCCGCATAAGTGAACTTCCTGTCTTCAGCAGGGTCGTCCCCCTCCCATATGATTGCGATCTTGTCAGGGGTTTTCTCCGCGTGGCGGTCAACGCAGTTTGCCGACACGTTAAGGGTCCCGTCGTAGAACCACCTGATTGACACTTCCCCAGGACCGTAGCTTGTGTCCTTTACCTTGGTATAGGGCCTGATCCAGTCAATCCGCTTGCCATGGGCGCCCCAGAATCCCTCGGGATCCCTGACCGACTGACGATACATCCAGTTATATTCGTCCCTGTTTACCATGGCTCCTTCGGTAACAGCTTCTGAGGGTGGAAAAACTTTCGGTTTTGACATGAATTTCCTCCTGACTAATAAACTTCCATTGTGATTATCCCGAGTTTTAAAACCGCCGTGCTTGTACGGAAATTCCAAGGGACAAAACAGCCGAATCTTGGGGAACCGTAGAGGTAGTCATTTAATATTTAAGGGCTTTATATATCAAGCAGTTACGCTCGATCCTAGGCTTCAAGATGCTGAGTCGTATTGTAACTCCTGTGCTTTGAATTGACAATGTCTGAACTAATTTATTCAAAATTCGGTCAATTCAATTGACTCCTTACACACTCCTTGCAGATGCCTTGACGGTCGTGGGGCAAGCATTTAAATTAGCACCAACCGACCATTTCGAAGGAAATCAAGACATGTCTTGGCAAAGAATAAGCAGGTTCACTCTCTGTCTCTTGCTCCTGTCCGCAACAGCATGCGGACAAGGCCCAGACGGTAACCCGGACGGTACCATCTCAAGCATGGCCCCCGCTGACACGGACGACCGCCCGCTCGAGGGGGCAGTCGTCATCAACGATGTGGCCAGAACCATCGCACTCGAGGAAAGCGATGCGTATGAACTCGAAATAGACGGCGAGCATGCGCCGGTCATCGAAAACGACACGCTGACCCTCACGGTATCGTACAGCGGCGGTTGTGAAACACACGATTTCACCCTCGTCACGGACGGCAGCTTCATGGGATCAGATCCCGTCCATCTCGTCGTCACCCTGACACATGACGACAACGATGACACGTGCGAGGCGTACCCGACAGATCACTATTCTTTTGACCTGACGTCCATAAAGACGCTGTATCAGGAAGCCTATGGGACAGACGAAAGTTCCATTATTCCGCGTCTGTGGCACTTGGGCCACCCCAGTGATTCTATCGACGCTGGCTTTCTCAACCTCGTCTACACTGTTGCGCCATGATTTTGATAAACCCGCCTCGCCTCAATGCGTCTTGTCTTCTGCCAAGTGTCTTTTAAGCGAGACCGCGAGAAGCAGTGCCAACGCGCCCAGAAACAGGCCGAACGCGCTGCCGCTATCACTTCCTCCAAGAGTGCAGCCTCCACCGCCGTCGGTATCCACCTCCCCGGTTTCCGTTTCTTCCAGCGGCGGAATGACGTTGTTGAGAGTGAAGCTCAACCTTGCCATGCACACGTCGGAGAACCTGCCCTGTCCCCTGAGACTTGTGATGTCTCCCTGTGGACTGGTAGCGCTATTGCTCAGTGAAAATTCCTCCCCGTTCTCAGTTCCGGCGTCATAGGAAAACAGGTCTACCGTGTGAGAGGGTAGCCAGTCATCCGATTCATCCAGCAAAGATAGAGCGGAGACGCCCACAAACCAGTCCGGGCTAGGACCGATCATCGATAGAAGGGTAAGCAGGGGATGAGTACGGCTGAATTCGACTTCAAATGTCCTCGTACCCGTGGCAGAGGTGCCGCTTTTCTTGACGATGGATATTACAGTTCCTTCTTCGGCATTGCTGATTTCTGTCTCAAACGTACCCGTGATGCCAAGCTCCGCCACCTTCTCCACGCCAGCAGTGGCCATCTCACCCACTGCCCAGAAAGTCACATCGCTGTTGTGTACGGCGCCGATTAGCGTCGTGAAATGCGCACCGCCCACAACCCCGTCGGGCGTGCTGTCGGTGTTCCAGTTACCTTCAAACGTTACCGTGTAGGTGGCCGATTCCGAGTCGGTCTGTGCGCGGGCCGGTCCCGTCGGCGCGCCGAGTATGATGGTGGCAAGGAGGAAAAGGCCCGTTGCGATGCGCCAAGGACCGCAAAAGATGCGGGAGAAGTTCGGTAGAGGTGCGCGCTCGCGCATGCGGATACTGTCCCGACGCGGCGGAACGGACGTACCCGACAGTCTTCCTGACTCCGATGAAACCATTTCAAGTAAAACAGTACCCTGAACCTAGCATACTTTCGAACAAGGTGCCCCGCGGTTCCTCTCATAAATCCTCGCTACAATCCTCGCTACATTCCTCGCTACATTCCTTGACAAAACGCTCCCCGTATAAGATACTTAGAGGCGGGGTTGGTGGTGTTGAAATTGATTCCGCGCGGGAAGCGCAACGGGTGGTTTCTTTATATGACGTGCTTTCAAGTTTGAAACGCAACAGGTGGATCAGTGCCGAAGAATACCTGATTTGGTGTTTTGAAGCCAAGGCATTGTCTCGGTCTGTTGTTCAATTTGTCCATAACTCTGTCTGCATCCTCCTGGGTCAGTTCTCCGAAGTTCATTCCCTTTGGGAAGTACTGCCTTATGAGTCCGTTTGCGTTTTCACAGGACCCTCTCTCCCACGAGTGGTAAGGATGGGCGAAGTACCACCGCGCCGAGAGCTCGCTTGAGAGTTCCTCATGCAGCGCGAACTCCTTTCCGTTATCGCACGTCACTGTCTCGAAGCGCTTGCGCATGGGCAAAGCCCCCTCGAGTATGGCCTGGGAGACAGATCTGGCTTTTCTGTCCTCAGAGACCAGTATCATGCAATAGCGGGACTTGCGCTCGGCGAGGGTTACAATCACCTTGCCTTTTTTTCTTGAACCAAGCACAGTGTCGGCTTCCCAGTCTCCCAAGCGAGAGCGCTCATCCACCACACTGGGGCGCTCCGTTATGCAGACGCGGTTTTTTATATGTCCCCTGCGCAAGGGCGCTCCGTAGCGTTTTCTGCGCTTGTTGCGGCAGCGAAGGTGGGTGTGGAGATCCCCTCCGCTCATCTTGTCTTCTTTCACGTGCTTATAGATGCTCTCGTGGCTTACCCTGAGCCCCTCGTTTCGGGCAAGCCAGCAGCTTATCTGCTGGGGGCTCCAGTCTTCTCTGAGCAGCAGTTCCACGCGAATCCAGATTTGTTGCGCCTGGCATCCGCAAGCCTCTGCGCCTGCTTGGGACGATAACCCCGCCGGCCTCGATTGCGACTGAGTTCCCTGCTTATGGTGGACTTGTGCACCCCCAGGTGCCTTGCGACCTGAGTCTGGTTGTGCCCTGCTTTGCGCAGGATGTAAATCTGGTATCTTTGTTCCAGGGTAAGTTGCTTTGGTTTTCTCATTCAAACGCTCCTTTTGATCTGGTCGTTAAAAGAGAGTTGCGAAGATTATCGCAACTTGCCCTTTTAATCTACATCAAAAGTTGCGTTTCAAACTTGAAAGCACGATATAGAGAAAGACTTCTGGGTCTGTCTGGTTCTTGACGCACTTTACAACGGCCTTCCCGAGGGACACCCGAAACTGCTTTTCAAAGGCGGAACATCTCTTTCAAAGGCTTTTGGCCTCGTACAGCGATTCTCAGAAGATGTAGACATAGTCGTCTATCGCAAAGGTCTTGGATTTGAAGGAGAAAGAGACCCTACTGTTGTAAGTAATCTTTCGAACAAAAAACGAAAAAAACTCTTTGAAGAACTCAGATTGGCATGCAGCAGCTATATCCTTGAAGACATGAGAACAGATATCGCCAGATCGGCACTGTCCGATACAGGTCTGCTGGATGATGTGCGAGCCCATAACATGCTGGCTTTCCGTCAGGCATGGAAGAAGCTTGAAGAGGCCGTACCCGGGTCTCTCAGACTGCTTCCGCAGGCAGAACCGCGCAGGATAATTAAACAGGATTACGCGGAAATGCAGGGAATGCTTTTTGGCACTCCTCCGGGTTTCGGATGGATAATGGAGCAACTCGAATATGCTGAATCCATGATCAACAAGGCCTGATATGCCGAGGGTCAGGGTTCCCGCGCACATAAAAGATTGAAATGCCTGTCCGTTGTGTTTTATTAATCCGAAACCCGGATACTTTTCACTTGGGAACCGGAAATTAT